>JAPLIW010000583.1 GCA_026388915.1 Deltaproteobacteria bacterium | reverse complement strand
AAAGGAATAATGGAATAGTGGAAAAATGGAATAATGGATGAACAACGATTTTTTTTGCCCTTCGATTTAATCATTATTCCATCATTCCAGCATTCCAATTTGTTTGCTCTGCGGTCTCTGCGTGCTTTGGGGTGATATTTTTTTCTTCATCCCCGGCGGGCGAAGAGGCCACGGAGGTTTTAGAACCAAAAAATAAGAGACCCATACGCACATCTGGGAAACCTTAGCTGAGCTTTGAGCATTGTAAAGCTGCTCCTATTCATAGCATTTATATCTCTGTGTTCTCTGTGTCCTCTGTGGCTAAATGGTTTCGGGAATTTGGTCCCGCCTTTGGCGGGATTGGGATTTGGCGCTTAAAGGATCCTCCTTTTCGGAGAAAAACCTTGACATTTCTCCTAATCTATTTTTTAATAAAACAATGATTTTTAGCCAATCTTAGGAGGTCCCTTGGCCACTCATGCCTCTGCCCTGAAAAGGGCCCGACAGAGCGAGAAAAAAAGACTGCGCAATGTTTCGATCAAATCGGCTTTGAAGACCCAGGCCAAAAAAGTCCTGCAGGCCGTGGAAAGCAAGAATACCGACGAGGCCCGGAAGGCTTTGTCCGCCGCCATCCCCGCCTTGCAGAAAGCCGCGGGGAAAAGGGTCATTCCCAAGAAGACCGCTTCCCGGAAAATTTCTCATTTAACCAAGAAGGTAAATTCCCTCTCCTCTCCGGCGTGACTTCGCCCCCTCTCACTTCTTCCTCGGCCAGGGGCCCTCTTTGACCTGCGGACCTTCTGGCGATGGATCGAGAAGGTCCAGAAGGTATTCTTCCAGGACGAGTCCCTTATCCGCCCGGCTCAATTTGAGCCTTTGATCGGCCTGGAGCGTCCCCTTCCATAAGGACTCCAGCAGCGAAGGCGAAAAAGTATCGGCCTGCCGCCAGAACGACTCGGCACTGCGGGGATGAATTCTGAGCTTCCCCTCAATCTCTTTCTTTCCCAGCCCCTCCGCCCGCAGGTTCCTGGCCCTCCGAATCAACCGCAGCTGCCGCACCAGGAGGGAAAACAGAAGGACGGGGGACTCCCCCTGCTGAAGGTTTTTGTGAAGGAGACGCAAAGATTCCCGGGCGCTCAGGCGTCCCACGGCCTGGGCAAACTCGAAGGGGCTTTCGCTGCGGGTATCCTCGGTGAGGGCCAGCACATCCTTTTCTTCAATCCTCTTTCCGGGAGCCTTCCCCAGGGCGAGCTTCTGCAACTCCACCTGGATCTCCCGCAGATTCGCGCCGACCCTTTCCACCAGCAGAGTCACCGCATCTTCCGCCAGGGAAAAGCCGAGCTGTTCGGCCTGGGAATGGATCCAGCGGGACAGTTCTTTTTCAAAGGGCGGGTAGAAAGGGACCACGATACCCTTTTTCTCCAGCGCCTGAAAGAATTTGGTCCGCAGGTCCGCCCTTTCTCCGATGAAGACGGCGCAGGTCTGGGGATTGGGACTCTGAAAATAATCCAGGAAGGGCTGAGAGTTCTTTTTCCAGGTCTGGTCCGCCTGGCGGATGATCACCAGCCTCCGGGGGGACCGAACGGGAAAGGCCTGAAGGCTGGCCAGAATGGACTCGGCGGAAGTCTCTCCCGCCTCCAGGATCTCCCGGTTGAAATCGCGGGTTGCCGGGACGAGCGCCTTTTCTTCGATCCTTTTCACCGCCTCATCGATCAGCCACTTTTCCGGCCCCCAGAAATAATAGAGGGGGAACAGGCTTCCCTGGCGGATTTCGCGAAAAAAATCGGTGGCCTTCATCGATCTTCCGTCTCCTCCCGGCAGCGCCGGGGTTCGCTAAAAGGAATTGGAAAACGAAACGATTCACCGAAGAGAACGCGGAGGACGCAGAGAATTCCGAAAAGGAATAATGGAATATTGGGATGATGGGCAAAAAAATAAAATGCCTAAACCCATTATTCCATCATTCCAGTATTCCAATTTTTTTTGCTCTGCGCTCTCTGTGTCCTCTGTGGCTAACCAGTTTTAAACTCAGAAACCGCCGATAACGCGTTCGTGGACCCTTTCGGCGAGCAGCGCGGAGATGAGCCGGATGGCCTCCCGCTTGTTCAACTCCGTGACGTTCAGGTCGGACACCACCGGGTAATTTCGCCATTCGCTCATCTCTTCCCGGAATAGCACTTTGCCGTCTTTCAGCGCCTGGAAGGAAAACCCCACGATGACCGTGGCTCGGTACTCGGTGGAAACCTGGGTGGAGGTGGTCACGGTCACCGGAGTGGTGGAGAAAGACATCACCGTCCCGCTCAGAAGGGCGTCGGCCGAATTCTGGGTGGTTACCGACAGCTGTTTGGTGGAGATGAATTTGGCCACCAGCGCCTGGGTGATATCGGTCTCGATCCCCGTTTGATCCGTCCGGTTGGCAAAAATGGGAACGGCCACGGAATGGATTCCGGGCGGAAGGTTGGTTTCCCTTCCCCGGACCTGGTATCCGCACCCCGCGAGGAGAAGGGTCCCGAGGAGAATGCAAGGGATGAGTCGTTTCAAGAGCGCCCCCTCATTCCAGAACGACCATCACCCGGCAATCTTCCAGGAAGGTCCCTTTCTGGGCATAAGGGGCCATTTTCCGGGCATTTTCTTCGGCCAGGATAATGTCCGAGGGGTTGGCGGGATTCACTTTTGAACCCTTCACGGTCAGGGGATTTTTCCCCACCCGGGGATGGGTCTGGGCGGCGGTCAAATCCCGGGAAAAGAGGGCCAGCCCGTTCTGGGCGGCTTTCTCCTGGGGCACATACTGTCCCCGGTATAGTTCCATCCCGCCCTCATCCAGAACGCGGATCATGAGGGCCGGCTTCATCCTTAAACCCCGGGCATCAAGGACCACCCCGGTGAACGGGGGAAGGTCCGCCGGACGGGGAAGGAGCTTCTCCGGGACTCTGACCGGCGCGGGCGCGGGCTCCGGTTTTTTTTCAGGAACGGGCACTGCCGGTGGGGGGGGAGGTTCGGGCTTTTTCTCGAGGACCGCTGCTGCCGGCGGCGGGATCGGCGGCTGGGCCACCGGAGGCGGACTCGGAGTTGGTCCGGGTTTGCCCACCAAAGGCGGCCGGGGCGGCTCCGGGGGTGGGGCCTTTTTCTCGGGTTTAGGCTCCATCACCGCTGGGCGGGGAGGCTTTTCCACCCCTTTCCTGGCTTCGGCCGCGGCCTGGAGCATAAGCGAGAGAAAATCCCCCGCCAGGTCCACGGCCACCGTGACCTCGATCGCTCCGTCGGAGAGGTACCGGCGCAAGCTCCGCACCTCCACCGAGCCCTGAATGAATCCTTCCGCCTGGAGCCGGATCTGGTCATCCTTGACCATGAAATTCTCCACCAGAGTGGAGGAATCCACCCGGACCCCTTTGAGAACCTCCAGGAGATTTCGGCGGGCATCGGTCAGGGCGGCCCGTTCGGTCATCAGCCGGGCCTGGGCGATGTTCCGGGCGTCTCGGGGAGGGGCTCCGCTCCCCTTGGCCAGGATGATCCCCTTGGACCAGTTAATCGCTCCGTTCCCTAAGGTTTCGACCACCTCTCCGCGCTCGGCCCAGGCTCCTTCTGGAATCAGGGCCAGGGCAAAAAAACCGAGGGTAATAAAATGGATTCCCTTCACGGCTTCCTCCCTGCAAAAGCCTCTGGCTCGGGTTTGTCCAGCCAGGGTTTCAGGTTGATCTCCCCCAGGAAATACGATTCGGGCGGCGGGCTCCCGCCCCACCAGTTTTCCCGGGCATCGATGAAAATGGTCGAGTGGCTCTGAATGGCAAAGTGGTTATCCTGAAAATTGTTCCGGTTGATCCTGGGCCGGGCCGTTCCCAGGACCACCAGCGCTCCCGTTCCCGTATTCTGGGTGAAGGTGCTGTAGGAGATCTGGGGGGCGCCCTCCCCGGTCACTTTGATCCCGGCCTGGCCGTTCCGGGCGATCAGGCAACGGTCGATCCCCGGCGCCCCGTGGGCGATCTCCATTGCCGTTTCGGCAAACTCGAAGATGCAGTAGCGGAAGAAACTGGCCACGGCGGCGCTCTTCTCAAAACGCACGGCCGATGGATAGGCGCCGGGGGCCGGCGAAGCGCTGCCGGAGGTGAAGGTGATCCATCCCTCCGGAGTCCCCCGGGCGTCGATCCCTCCGTTTTTAACGGTGACCGAAGCTCCCGGGTTGAATTTCAGCGTGACCCCGGGCTGGATGAAGAGCGTGGCCCCTTCATCGATCAGGAGTTCCCGATCGACCACGTAGGGGCTGTGGGCCAGGATCAAGAAGGAGTCCCGGGTCAGGGGCCCCATCAGGGGGCCTTTCAGGATGGGGAGCTCGATGAGTTTCCCCTGGGGGTAAGGGGCGTCGAGCACCCGCTGGTACTCCACTCGTCCGTGGATTCGACCGGCCAGCTTGGAACCCTCTTTTCCCCCCCACCAGTTTCCATTGGCTTCCACGGGAAGATCCCTTTCCCGGGCGTTGAATACCTCAGACTTTCCGTTGTCATGGATGTTGTTCTGGGTGATCCGGGCGGAAGCGGAAACCAGCCGGATCCCGGTTTCGCCGTTGTTCAGGATTTGATTCTTCAGCAGGGAGGGATTGGCTTCGCGGATCAAAACCCCGTCCCCCTTATTCCCCCGGATCTCGTTGTCCTCCAGAACCGGCGAGGCGCCTTCCAGAATTTCCACCCCCGCTCCATTGGCCGAGATCACATTCCCCTGAATTCGGGACTTGGAGAAGGATTCCTTCATCCGCAGCCCGACCCCGTTCTTGGTCAGGTCGTTGCGGAGGATCAGGGGGGAAGAGGAGAGGCAGGTGATTCCCACCCGGGCTCCGGTGATTTTCACGAACTCCAGGGCGCTTTCTTCATTCTTGGTCCCCTGGAAAAGGATCCCTTGCCATTCCCCGCCGGGAGCGACCGGTTCAAAAGTGATCATGCTCCTCTGGCCGCCCTGGGCCAGGAGTTTCCCGGCAACCACGAGCCCCTGTCCCTTGGAGCGGATCACGGTTCCGGGCTCGATGGTCAAGGTGGCTTGGGATTCCACGGTCACCGCCTCTTCCAGAATATACGGACCGGCTCCGGCGAACCAGGTTACTTCTCCCTGGATCCTCCCCTTTACCGGAGTGGGACCGGGAGAGATGGGGGTGGCCCGGATGGATT
This sequence comes from Deltaproteobacteria bacterium, assembly GCA_026388915.1. Classification (GTDB taxonomy): domain Bacteria; phylum Desulfobacterota; class SM23-61; order SM23-61; family SM23-61; genus SM23-61. Next base: position 17,681 of record JAPLIW010000583.1, on the reverse strand, counting down.
CGGAAGGCTTGCTTTCATTCCCCGCCAGGTCCACGGCCGCAATGCGGTAAAAATAGACGGTCTCATTGTTCAGCTTCTGGTCGCGGAAGGTGGTCAATTCGGTCCTCCCCGCTTCCTGAAAGCCGGTCAGGGGGGTGTTGCTGCGGTAAATCCGGTACTGGCCGATGTCTTTATCCGCGCTGGGGGTCCAACCCAGATCAACCCCTTTGTCCCTTCCCATGGCCTTCATTCCGCCGGGAACAGCCGGGGGAAGGGTATCGATGGTCACCAACCCCAGGGCATCGGCCCATTCGGCAGAGTTCCCCTGGTCGTCCGCCAGGACCCCGGTGATCAGCGCCTCTTCCGCAAAGTCCCCGGGGAGAACCTTGTAGGTTCCCGAGTACATCCCCGGCTCCTCCTCGCGGAGAGGAATGTCTTTCCTAAAATCTCCGATCCGGAAAGAGGCCCTCTTCCGCGGGTCCCCTTCCATGGCTACCTTCAGCACGTCTCCCGCCTTCAGGGCGTACCGGTCGGTTCGCCTCATGCCGTCATGGGCCAAAATGGCGATGCCCGGGGGCCTCAGGGCCTGGGCGGTGGTGGGCTGGGGAATGGATCTCACCATCTCCCGGAAAAGGTCATCGGAAGAGCGCAGCAGTTCGATCTCCCGAAGGTTGAAGGCCGTGCTCACGGCCGTGAGGATAAAGCCCACGGGATTGGTGGCGATTCCCCCTCCGTGTTTGCGGGAGACATTCTTGGCCCACCAGAGTTCTTTGTCCGATTTGGCCTCCATCATCCGGACTTCGGCCCCCACGGCCACCTGCGAGTAGACCCCCGCATAAATCCGGTCGTAATGGGTGATCTCTCCCCGGATGAGCGCGTCCACCCGGAGGATTTCCCGCAGCTTGGGAGAGGGGGTCTGGGCCACCTTATCGGGGGTGTCCAGCCCCGCCTGGCGGAGCGCATGGTCAATCTTATACAGGGGGACGGCGGCATAATTCAGCGTGCTGAAATGGCCGTGAAAGGATTTGCGGACGATATCGAAGGCTTCTTTCTTATCCGTCCGATTCAGAAAGGGCAAGACCGCCACCGTTTGCGGGGGGTGGTCGGTCAAGGATTTATCGAACCGGTAGTCCCCCTTGAAGGGAATGGTGACCGGCGGCGTGATCTTGGCCTGTGGGGTATAGATACACCCCCCGATCCCGATTCCGATGGTCACGGCCACCACTTTCGCCAGCAACCCCGTCCATCCGCGCATAAGATTTCTCCTTTACCCCAAGATTATGATTCGGTAGCCCGGTTTTCCAGGATGATCCGATTCCCTTTCTGCTTGGTTGGCTATCCCATCGTTTGGCCCATTCCCTTTTCCATCCGGTCAAAGGACCAGGTTGACCAGTTTTTTCGGGACGAGCACGAATTTCTTGATCGCCTGCCCCTGCAAAATCTCCTGGATCCGCTCCTGGCCCATGACCGCCGCTCTGATTTCCTCCTCCGAAGCATGGGCCCCCACGGTGATCCGGCTGCGGAGTTTTCCGTTCACCTGGATGACCATCCGCACCTCTTCGTCCCGGATGGCTTCCTCGTCGTACTTCGGCCAGGAGACTTGGCACACGCTGTCCCGGTGTCCCAGAGCCTCCCAGAGCTCTTCGCACACATGGGGAACAAATGGGGACAGGAGGACCACCACGGTCTCCACCGCCTCCCGCATCATCGCCGCGATTTGCGGGCCGGGGTCCTTCCTCTGCGGCTCCATCGAGTAGAGCGAATTCACCAGTTCCATGACCGCGCTGATGGCGGTGTTGAAATGGAACCGGTTCTCTACATCCTCGGTCACCTTCTTGATGGCCCCGTGGGTTTTCCGTCGCAAGGCTTTCAGGTCTTCGGTCAGGTCCCAATCCTTCCGCGGCCGCTCCGCCGATTTCAGGATTTCCGCCCAGTCTTCCACCAGGCGCCAGACGCGGTGGAGGAAGCGGAAGGATCCTTCCACGCCCTGTTCACTCCATTCCAGGTCTTTCTCCGGGGGAGAGGCAAAGAGGCAGAAGAGGCGCACCGTGTCGGCCCCGTACTTCTCCACCAGGAAATCGGGGTCCACCACGTTTTTTTTGGACTTGCTCATTTTCTCCGTCCGCCCGATCTGGACCGGAGAGCCGCACTTGACGCAGGTCAGCTTCTCCGACACTTCCTCTGGATAGAGGAATCCATCCCGGGGGCAGGACTGGGTCTCCTTGACCACCATTCCCTGGGTGAGGAGGTTGGTGAAGGGTTCGGGAAAATCCACCAGCCCGTAGTCGCGGAGCACCCGGGTGTAAAAACGGGAGTAGAGCAGGTGCAGAATCGCGTGCTCGATCCCGCCGATGTACTGGTCCACGGGCATCCAGTACTTCACTTCCTCCCGGTCGAACATGCCCCGGTCTTCCTTCGGGCTGCAGAAGCGTTCGAAATACCAGGATGACTCCACGAAGGTATCCATGGTATCCGTCTCCCGCCTGCCCGGCCGGCCGCACACCGGGCAGGAAACCTTTACGAAGGCGGGGGCGTGGGCCAGCGGGGAGTCGCCCAGCCCGGTAAGCTTCACATCATGGGGAAGAATAACCGGAAGGTCTTTCTCCGGCACGGGCACGGTTCCGCATTGGGGGCAGTAGATGATCGGAATCGGGGCCCCCCAGTATCGCTGCCGGGAAATCCCCCAGTCCCGGAGCCGGTAATGGATGGCCTTCTTCCCCAAGCCTTTCTCTTCCAGGTGCTGGGCGATCGCTTCCCGCGCCTCCTCGCTGGTCATCCCGTTGAAGGGTGCGGAGTTGACCAGAACCCCGTCCTCGGTGTACGCCTCGGACATCGTGGCGGAATCCAGGGCGGGCTTTTCCGGAGGCTGAATGACCACCACCAGGGAGAGGTTGAATTTCTTGGCAAAGTAGAAATCCCGCTGGTCGTGGGTGGGAACGGCCATGACCGCGCCCGTCCCGTACTCCAGGAGGACGAAGTTTCCGGCAAAGATGGGCATCTTCCATCCGGTCAGCGGGTTCCGGCAGTAGGCCCCGATGAAGATTCCCTCCTTTTCGTAATCGTCGGAGGTCCGCTTGATCTTGTCCTGCTTCTTGATCCGCTCCACGAAATCCCGGACTTCCTTCTCCTGCGGGGTTCCCTTGGAAAGCTCTAGGGTAAGAGGATGCTCGGGCGCCAGGGTCATGAAGGTGGCGCCGCAGAGAGTGTCCTGCCGGGTGGTAAAGACGGGGATGAATCCGTCCCCCTCCCAGAGGGGGAAATGAATGGTGGCCCCCACGGAGCGGCCGATCCAGTTCTTCTGCATGGTGATGACCCGCTCCGGCCAGCCGGGAAGCCGGTCGCAGTATTCCAGCAGCTCTTCCGTGTAGTGGGTGATTTTGAAGAACCACCCCTGCATTTCCTTCTGGATGACTTCCTGCCCGCACCGCCAGCAGCAGCCGGCCTCCACCTGCTCGTTGGCCAGGACGGTCTGGCACGTCTGGCACCAGTTGACGAAGGAGGTTTTCTGGTACGCCAGCCCCTTCTCGTACATCTTCAAAAAGAGCCACTGCTCCCAGCGGTAGTAGGCCGGGTCGCAGGTGGTCACTTCCCGGTCCCAGTCATAGCTGAAGCCCATCCGCCGCAGCTGCCGCTTCATGGCCGCGATGTTGTCGTAGGTCCATTTGGCCGGGTGAACCCCGTGCTGGATGGCGGCATTCTCGGCGGGCATGCCGAAGGCATCCCATCCCATGGGATGAATCACGTTCCAGCCGCGCATCTTCTGGTACCGGGCCACCACGTCGCCGATGGAATAGTTGCGCACGTGCCCCATGTGGATCTTTCCCGAAGGATAGGGGAACATTTCCAGAACGTAATATTTCTTCTGCGCCGGGTCTTTCTCCGTCTTAAAGAGCCGATTTTGTTCCCAGATCTTCTGCCATTTATCTTCTACGATCTGGGGATCGTAGCGTCTAGTCATCTTTTCCTCCCCCTGGTTTCACTCTGAAAAAATACCATAATCATTCCGAGCCTTCAAGAATAAATAACAGCCTCAAAAACAGATCCCCGATGGCCCATGACGGATGGAGAAGAGAAAGGGGAAAGGAAGGGCTTCGTCAGAGAGCCGAGAGGATGCAGAGAATTAAGAAAAGGAATAATGGAATATTGGAATGATGGACAAAAAAATAAAATGCCTTAACCCATTATTCCATCATTCCAGTATTCCAATTTTCCAATGGTTTTCCTGGGCAATAAAAAAGGGCGCCCCGGGGGCGCCCTTTGGGCAGGCGTGAAAGATTCAGATTTCGGCTTTTTTCTGGATCACCGTGGGGGTGATGAAGATCAAGAGCTCTTTCTTCGTGTTCAGCGTTTCCTCGTTCTTGAAGAGCCATCCCAGGATAGGGATTTTCATCAACCAGGGGATCCCCTTGGTGGTCTCCTGATTCTCCGTCTCATAAATTCCCCCGATCACCAGCGTCTCCCCGTTTTTCACCAGCACCTCGGTCTGGGCCTCCCGGGTGTCGATGCTGGGAACCTGGTTCACCGGGCTGCGGAAGGCTCCCCGGGAGTCCCGGTTCACCGTCACTTTCATCAGGATGCTCCCGTCGGGAGTCACGTGGGGAGTGACCTTCAGCTGGAGAACCGCATCGATGAACTGAACCTGGGTTCCGGCCTGGGAAGTGGTCTCGTAGGGGATCTTTTCCCCCTGCTTGATATGGGCTTCCTTGTTGTCCAGGGTGGCCAGTTTGGGCCGGGCGATGACCTTAATTAAGCCGTCGGTCTCCCCCATCTGGATTCTGAAATCCAGGTTCACCAGGGAGGTGCCCAGCTTGCCGAAGGAGATTCCAAAGCCGCCGGGAGTGACGTTCGCAGTGGAAGCCGGCAGATTCACCACGAAGTTGGAGGGCGCGGTCAGGGCAGTGGCAGGATTGGCGCTGAATCCCATGCCCGCAGCCGGATCGGTAGGGCTATTGTAGCCGGTTATGCCATAGTGCCATTCCCCCCCCGGGGTCTGGTTGTAACTGCCCCCCCACTGCACCCCCAGGGCCCGGGAGAAGCTATTGGTGGCCTGCACCACCCGGGCTTCGATCAGCACCTGGGGTGTGGGAGTATCCAGCTCCTTGATGAGCTGCGCGATTTCTTCCAGGTTGGAGCGGACATCCTGAACGATCAGCGTGCCCGTCCGCTTGTCCGCCTTGATGGTCCCCTGCGGGCTCAGGAAAGACCGCCCTTCCTTCTCCTTTTCCATGATCAGCTTCTGCAGTTCCCCCACGTCGGAGAAGTTGACCTTGATGATCTTGCGGCCGGGTTCCTCGAGTTTCAGTTTCGTATCCCGGGTTTTGAGCAGGGCCTCTTCTTCCTTCTGCTTTTCTTCCCGTTCTTTGCGGAGGGTTTCGATGGTGGTGATGCGCAGGACGTTTCCCTCCTCGATCTTGATCAGGTTCTTGGTGGCCAGGATCACGTCCAGGGCCTGGTCCCAGGGAACATTGACCAGACGGATGGTGATCTTGCCCTTCACGTCCTCGCTGGTGATGACGTTCAGGTTGCTCACCTCGGCGATGAGGCGGAAGATGTTGTGGATGTCGGCGTCCTTAAAATCCAGGGAAATCTTGGTTCCTTTGTAGAGGGTAGCGGCCACTTTTTCCGGCTCCGGGGGTTTGGGCTCCGCCGGAGGGGCTTTCTCTTCCTTCACCGCCGGTTCCGCGGGTTTTTCCGCCGCCGCGGGGGCGGCTTCCTCTTTGGCCTTGACCTCCGCTTTGGGCTCGGCAGACTCGGCGACCCGCACCGGTTTGGGGGGTTCCGCGACCGGCGCTTTTTCCTCCTTCGGGGACTCCGCCTTGGCCTCTCCCAGAACCAGTTTGACTTCGGCTCCTTCCCGGGTCAACTGATAGGGAGGCAGCTTGGCTTCCGGGAAAGTGAAGACCACCCGGGTTTTATCGGGATGCTGGCCGATCCGGATGTCCTTCAGAAGCGGGTTTCCCACGTCGATGCTCTTCTTCCCCGAGGCGTTGGTCATCCGGGGAAGGTCAACGACCAGCCGGGTGGGGCGCGAGAGCTGGAAACTCTTGTAATCGGGAAAGGCCCCATCCCCCCGGAGGTCCACCTTCACCCAATCCGCCTTGGCCGAAATATCGACCCCCCGCAAAGACCGGGCCTTTTTCAGGGGGGCGGCCGGGGGAGCCGCTTCCTTCTTTTCCGCTTCCTTCTTTTCCGCTTCTGGCTTGTCCGCGGCCTTTACCTCCTGCGGAAGGGGAATGGCCGGCTTGCCGAAATTGACGTACAGGGCATTCCCTTCCGGAACCACATCGTATTCCACGAGCTGGGCCAGACCGATCTCGATGCGGGCCCCCCGCTTCTGCGGGTCATCGATCTGCCGGTTCTGAATGACGCTGATGGTTCCGTCGCGGATCTCCATGGCCCCGGCAAGCCTGCCCAGCTGGGCTCTGGGCAGATCGATCACCACCCGCAGGGGGTCGGACAGGCGGAACACGGTGTACTCAAAGGACCTGGAGCCTTCGATCGCCACCCGGGGACCGCTTTCGGTCTTGGTGACTTCGATCTTCTGCACCGCGAAATCTGCGGCTGTCCCTCCGGGTCCCTGCGAGAAGGAGGGAAGCGGGAGGGAAAGAATGACCCAGGCCCCTAAAAAGATTCCGCAAAAAAGATTCTTCCAGCGATACCCTTCCATACTTCCTCCTTCATTGATCCGAGTACAGCCGAAGGGGGACTTCCCGAGTTTTGATTTTTCCGTCCGGGGCCTCGGTTTTTTCGCTCACCACCAACCCTTCGGGAGTGATTTTGCTCACCTGTCCCTGGTTCTTCCCGATGCGGGTCCCCACGGTAAGGATGTAGCCTTTCCCGCCCTTGTCTTCCACCATGGCCCTGGGCTTCGGAATATCCCAGACCACCGCCACCAGTTTGAGCTCGGCCAGCTCCATCCTCTCCAGGGGCGTCCCGGCGCCCTCCCGCTCCCTTTTCGCTCCCTCCACTTTCTTCGCGGCAGGGGTCGCGGATTTTTCCGGTCTCTCCACCACCAGCGGCTGGAAGGGATTGGGCTTTCCCTGGGGATTGTACGAATAGCTCACCGCGCGCGGAGGTTCCACCTTGACTTCCGCCTCCGGCTTGGGAGGCACCTTGGCCGGAGCCGGAGTCGCCGCCGGCTTGGGGGCGGCCGGAGAAATGGGAACCTTCTTCGGCTTCGGTGCTTCGTCTCCGCAACCGAACCCCATCACCAGGAAACACCCGATCAAAAACATGATTCCCAATTTGCTCATAGAAGAACGCTCTCTAGGGCTTCTTCGGCGGAACGGCCTTGGGTGCAGCACCGCCCTTGCGATCCTTTTTGTCTTTGGCCGCTTCGACCGCATCCCTTTCGATGAATTTAAAAGTGGTGGCCGTACAGGCGGTGTTGATATCCCAGCGCCCGAAGACCTCTTTGACGTTGTCCATCCCCACTTCGTTGATGTTCACGATCCGGGGGAGTTTTCCCACCTTGTCGAAGAAAAGAGCCACGTTATGGTACGTTCCCCGGACCCGGATCTCCACCGGGATTTCGGAGTAGAATTCCTTGTTCACCTCGGCCGCCGGTTTGAAGAGAAGGAATTCCAGCCCCGCCTCCTTCCCCAGCTGGGAAATGTTGCTCAGGAGGGAAGGAATCTCCTTGCTCGTGGGCAGCTGGGTGATGGCCACCTGCAGCTCCTCGCGCAGCTTGGCGGCCTCGGCCTGAAACCGCTTCATGTTGGCCGCCACGATCCTCAGCTCCCGCACCTGGTTCTCCAGGGCCCCCACCTCCGTCTTCTTTTTCTTGAGCAATTCCAGGTTGGGCCAGTAGATCAGGTAAAAGTAGAGCCCGATGATCGCTGCCGCCAGAACCCCCAGGATGAGGATCTTGCGCGAGGTCGGCAGTTTGACGATGGTTTCTAGCGTGATCGCCATCTTGGTATCCTCAGAGAGTGGGCCCGCCCGGCAGGTTGGCGTAATGCACCTGGCAGGTGAGGGTGAATTCCTTGAGCTTGATTTCTTTCTTCTCCAGCTGCTGGGAGACGACCAATTCGACGTTCCGGATCACCCCGGATTTTTCCAAATTGGTCATGAACTTGGCGATGTCCTGGTTGTCAAAGGCGACGCCCTTGACCTCCATCTTCCCGCCTTTTTCCCGCAGGGCCGTGAGCCAGAGCTTTCCGGGAAGGGCGGTGACCAGCTCGTCCAGGACGCGGACCGGTCCGGTCTTGGACCGCTGGAGGGTGTAGATGATATTCAGCCGCTTTTGGAGGTCCTCTTTCTCGGCCTTGAATTTATCCACGTCCTTGGTGTCGATCTTCAGCCTTTGGATCTCCTCATTATACGACTTAATCTGGGCCTGCACCTGATTGATCTGGCTGGAGAGGGACAGATGGAAGAAGGCAATGACCAAGGCCACCAGCCCCAGAGATAGGGCGAGAATGGAAAACATCTTGCGGGTGCTTTCCTTTTTCTTCTTCTCGCGTACTGGCAGGAGGTTGATCCGGATCATTTCACGTCCTCCTTCCGGAGGGCCAGGCCGACCGCCACCGCCGCCAGAGGGCCCACCTCTTTGATGTACTCGGGGCTGTAGTCATCCATGCTGTATTCGATCTTGGTGAAGGGGTTGAAGACCTCCACCGGAGTTCCGATCCGCTCCTCGATCAGGGAGGGAAGCATCCGGATCTTGGCGCACCCCCCGCTGAGGTAGATCTTCCTGATCTCCCCGAAGGAGGAAGAGGCGGCGAAGAATTCCAGGGACCGGCGCACTTCCGTGGCCAGCTGCTCGGCCGTGCCCTGGATGATCTTGTCCACCTCCGCGCCCTGGGCCCCCGTATCCCGCTCTTTGACCTTGAGCGCCTCGGCCTCTTCATAGGTCATCTTCAGCCGCTTCTGGATTTCTTCAGTGATCTGGCGCCCGCCGATGGAGATGTCCCGGGTGAAGGCGGAAGTCCCCCCCTGGAGGATGTTGATGTTCATCACGCTGGCCCCGATGTTGACCAGGGCCGCCACTTCGTCGGGGGGAGAATCGTAGCTCAGGTTGTAGGCGTTTTCGATGGCAAAGGAGTCCACGTCCACGATGGTGGGGGTCAGCCCGGCTTCCTCGATCACCGCCGTGTAGTCGTTGATCATGTCCTTCTTGGCGGCCACCAGGAGGACGGGCATCTGGTCCGGGGTGGTCTGGGTGTCCAGGATCTGGAAGTCGATGTTCACGTCGTCGATGTCAAAGGGGATCTGCTGTTCCGCTTCCCACTTGATGCTTTCTTCCAGCTGCTCCTTGGACATGCTGGGAACGTTGATCGTCTTGATATAGACCGAGTGGCCGGAAATGGAAACGGCCACGCTCTTAGTCTTCACCTTCAGGCCCTCGATCAGGCTCCGGATGGAGTCCACGATGCTGGCCGAGTCCATGAAGGCCCCGTCGACGATCGCTTCAGGCGGAAGGTGGATCATCCCGAAAAGCTTGAGCCTCGGGCTTTTCCTGCGCCAGTCGAGTTCGACCGCCTTGATGGAGTGCGAACCGATATCCAGGCCCAGCAGTTCCTCTTTTGAAAAAAGCCCCATAATTCCTTACCCTCTCGGCAAGATTTCAAGCCCTTTGCCGTATAGCTGATAGATGTTAATGCGAGGGGTGATGCCGCTCCGGATCCTCTCTTTTTCACTCGGGACGAAGAAGGATAGGACCACGATGGTCGTCGTTCCCGAAAAGACTTCCACCTCGGCGGTCTCGGAGTAGGTCTGGTTGTTCTTCAGGTCGATGAAAGAGGCATTCAGCTGGTACTTCATGGGCGGAATCATTTCATCGAAATAGACCTCATTGGTCGCGAATTTGCCGTGAAGGAAAGAATGCTCCATGCGCTTGGAGGATTGGAGGGGAAGCTCGATGGGCGTCAGGGTCACCCTCCCCGCTCCGATCTGCACCTGTTTGGGCATGGTGTATTCTTCCCGGCCGACGATCAGGGCGGAGGGGATCTTGTTCCAGGCAAAGGCCTGCTCCTTGGTCAGCTCCTTCAGGTATTCCGTCTCCACCAGCGGATATCCCCGGGTGTTGGCCAGAATCAGGAATCGTCCCTCGGTGATGGCCTGTTTTTCGCCCCGCACGAGAACCTCGGTGGCTTCCTGCACCGCCTGTTCCGTGGGCAGGGGAATCTCTCCCCCCACGGACAGCACGTCGATGAGATTCTTCTCCAGCTCCATCTCCCCGATCTGGGACTCAAAATTGACCAGGTAAGCCTGAAGCTGCAGGCTCCGCCCCGTTCCTTTCTTCACTTCTCCGGTGATCAGCGCGTGGATGCCGTTGCCCGGGTCCATGGTGTTGATCCTTCGCTGGAGGAGCCGCAGGCCCGCGGCGTCCAGTTTGCCCACGGTTTCCAGGCTGTTCCAGCTCAAATATTGGTTCACCCGCTCATGGCTGAGCACCTCGAACTGGGGTTGAGAATAAAGGCGCCGGGCGATCTTGTCCGCCCAGGCCGCCCCGGCTTTGACCACATTTCCCGTTCCATCGGTAAAATCAAAAACCGCCACCCGGACCACCGGCCGCTTGCGGTAATCGAAGAATTTATCCGCCAGGGACCCCTCCAGGTTGGACAGGAATTTCTCCGCGGCCACTTCCTGTTCGGTCTGCAAAGCGGGAGGGGGCTGGACTTTCTCCGCCGCCGCTTTCTGATCGGTCGCGCAGCCGGAAAGAAGGGAGGCCATGAAGAGGAGAACAAAGAGGTAGATGCCGATGATTGGAAAGGATCTGATTCTCATAGTTTTCCCCTGATCCTTGAATGGGCAACCCGGGTTGCCCGGATTATGACTTATCGTCGCTAAAAATTTTCCCCCGGTCGCTAAGCTGCAAACCCAATGCCAAGATGATCTTCCTCTTGGTCTCCAGGCGGCAGCTTTTCCCCTTTTCGATCCGGTCGATGGTGAGCGCCGAAAGACCCGCTTTTCGGGCCAGCTCGGCCTTGCTCATTAAAACCTTCTCCCTGTGCTTCTTGAGTGAGTTCATATGGCGTCTTTGGGGGGTCTATGAGGCTTTTCGGCAACAGCCTCGAAATCCTTAATTGCAAAAATAATTCCACAAAAAAAAAAAATTGTCAATATTTTTTAAAAAAGAATAAAATTTTATATAAATTATATATAATTTTAATTCCTTTTTTACAATAATCCCTTAATTTTATTTAATTATTTGTTTTTTTGAAAAAAACGGCCGGAACCCCCGGGGGGAGTGTTGAAGGCGTCCCTGAGGGTAGCAGATTTCCAATTTTGCTTTTCCCCGACGTTCATAATGGGTCAGAAGTGTCCTCTTCTGTGCCAATTTTCCCATCTCTTTGAGTCAATTTTGACACAGAATTTATAACCGAAACGCCTTGGAGGAAAGTAGGTCTGGGGCAAGGATTGGGATGCTCGAGTAAAATGTCGCATCTATTAATTCAATCCCAGGGTATGCTTGGATTTGTCGAGATGGGAATCTACTTATCGAACTGGTAGACGATCTCCCCTTTTCTAACCATTCCTCGCTCTTCCCGGGCGATTTTTTCAACTTCATCTTTGTCGTTCCGCAGACGATTGATCTGCTCGCCCAGCCTCCGGTTATCTTCCTGCAGCCGGACGTTGCTCGTCTGGATCCGGTCTCTCTCTTCTTTGAGTTTGTAGATCTGCATAAGCCCCCGGCTCCCGAAAAGGGCAAAGAGGAGCATGCCGGAAATGAACAGCCCGAGGAAAAGAAGGTATTTCTTCTGGAGGGGCCCGAAAAAACGCACGGATAAGCTATCTCCTTTCTACCTTCATGGAATCATATGCATTTTTCATTCCAAAAGTAAAGGGGTTTTTTCTTTGATGCCAGGCCCGGGGGCAAGGACCTTCTGCGCAAAAACCATGAGGCGGCTTCCATTTCATGAACCAGGCGGGCAACCAAAATGCGGAATGCGGAATGCCGATTGCGGAATGGGAAGAGAAGCAAAGAATTCCGAATTCCGAATTGGGTAACGCCCGATCGGCCCGCCGCATCCTGCGGAAGCCGGTCGAAGCCTCCAAGGAGAGGGCCAGCCCGGCCTATGCTTTTTGCGCAGAAGCTCCTTGCCCCCGGGCCACAACTCAAGCATCCCGAAAATGTCAAACTCTAATAGTCCCCCGGCAGAGCCGGGGGTTTACCTTAAAGAAATTAATTATTATTTTTTTGGTACATTCCACCACGAAAAGGCGGAAGGAATAGAACCCGGTCACACCAAACCATCAAGAATTCCATTTCCGCCCGTTCCCTCTGGCTCAAGGAGCTGGAACCGAAGTACCGTCCGTAATAGCCGTTCATGACCACGGTGGAAATTTTCTCCAGGCTGAGCCAGATTTGTTCCCCATCGCCGGCATGGAAATAGAGGGAGATATCATTGATGAACAAAACGGACGCCGCTGAAGCCTGGAGCGTCCGCAGGGCTTGATCAATGCGCTGCTGGTTTTCCCCGGCCAGTCGACGGATTTCTTCTTCGCTCTTGCCCAAAAGGCGGGGAGGAATGATTCCCGGAGAAAGGTAAAGAATCCCTTCCTTTTCTTCTTCCGTAAAAGGCATCTTTCCCCCCACCCGGTCGATCTTCTCCGGAGCCAAGTCCAAAACGGCGATGGACTCCGCACCGGATCTCCTCCAATCCCGGAAAATCTTCAGGGTGGCCAGCGTCTTGCCCGAATGGACTTCGCCCACGATGAGGGTCCTACGCCCCCGGTATCTGTCGCTGTTCAAGGACTTTGGTCTTTCGCAGGGTTTTCAGCAGAAAATAACCGATCACCGCCCCGGGTATGCTCGAGGCCATGAAGGCGGTGAAGAAAAGAAGAAAGGCGTATTCTTTCCCCATGAGGGGCCCGAGAAGAAGAACGATCAGCCCGACTCCGATCCCCCCCGTTCCCAGGGGTTCGGTGAGGGATGCCCAATCCCTTTTCGCCCAGCGATAGGCCAGCCCCACCACGATGGCTCCGGGGATTCCTCCCGGAAAAGCGAAAATCGTTCCGGTGCCGATGGCATTCCGGATGAGTCCGGCGATGAGGGCGGCAAGAGCCCCATACCAGGGGCCGATGAGAACCCCGGCCACGGTATTCACCATGTGCTGAAAGGGAAAAACTTTGGTCGGGCCCACGGGAAAATGGATTCCCGAGAGAAGAACGGCGAGGGCGGCAAAAAGGCTGGTCAACACGACCCGCCGGGCTTGGGTCATTCTATTTTCGGGGATTCCGAGGGGCGTTTTCATCCTTGGCCTAGCGCTCCAGGGTTTCGTTCATGGCTCCGGTGCGGTATCCCTGCAGGTCTAGGGTGACATAGGTGAACCCTGTCTCTTTGAGAAAGCGCACCACCGCCGCGCGGGTTTTTTCCTCCAGGAACCGGATCAGTTCCTCCGGGGGCACCTCGATGCGGGCCAATGGGCCATGATACCGGACCCGGAGCTGGCGGAATCCCAGGCCCCGCAGAAAGTCCTCCGATTTCTGGACCTGCGTCAGTCGGGGGGAAGTAATCTCTGTCCCGTAGGGGAACCGGGAGGCCAGACAGGCCAGGGAAGGCTTGTCCCAGGTCGGGAGGCCCAGGGACCGGCTCAACCGGCGAATCTCCTCTTTGGTCAGGCCGGCCTCCTTGAGGGGGCTGCGAACGCCGATTTCCCGGGCCGCCTCCATGCCCGGACGGAAATCTCCCATGTCATCCAGGTTCGATCCGTCGGCGACAAACCTCAGGCCGAGGCTTATGGCCTTATTTCGGCAGAGGCTGAAAAGTTCCGCCTTGCAGTAATAACACCTCCGGGGGCTGTTCTGGACGAAACTGGGCAGCTTCAGCTCGTTGGAAGAGATTTCCGCATACCGGACCCCCATGCTCTCGGCCAGCTTCTTGGCCTGTTCCACTTCGGAAGCGGGGTAAGTCGGCGAGGAGGCGATCAGGGCCACGGCCCGGTCCCCCAGCTCTTCGTGAGCCAGCCGGAGAAGAAGGGTGCTGTCCACTCCCCCCGAAAAGGCCACCAGAACCGACTCCATTTCTCGGAGGATCTGCCGGGCCTTCTTTTCTTTCTTTTGCAGGGGAAGCGGAATTTTGGCCCTCTTTTCCCGGTCGTTTTCGGCCGACCTGGACGCCTTTTTTCCCATCATCTTTCCTCTCCAAGGTAAGGATCAATGCCAACAATGGGAGGTTTTTGGGATTTGCGAAAACGCTCCCCTGCCTGCCCTATCTTGATTATATGGACGGGGGAAGGGATTGTCAAAAGAAAGCATCCTTCAAATGCGGAATGCCGAATGCGGAATGCGGAATAAAAAACTTAATGGGACGCAGATGAACGCAGATAAAGACAGATTTTATAATCGCAAAAGACGGAAAAACAAAAAACATAATGGGACGCGGATGAACACGGATACAAACGGATTAAGCGATAAGGGCAAATAAGAAGGTCTGGATAAGGTTATTTGAGACTTGAGGGGTGTAAAGAGATCCTTAATTCTTAGCCCTTGTATCTTTATGCTATCTGCGTAATCTGCGTAATCTGCGGATAAGAAGCCGCGGGCCTCAGAAAATGCTTGACTTTCCCTCTTCCCCTCTCGTTAGAATAAAGGAAAACAGCGGTGGAGGATTTCATTGGATCCGCAAATGGTTGGGGCTTTCCGCTCCATTCCCTATGGAGTCTATCTCCTGACCGCCAGGCAGGGACCGGATCTCTTTCCGGTCATCGTCTCGTGGGTGTCCCAGGTCTCCTTCTCCCCGCCGCGCCTGATGGTGGCTCTTCGCCATAACCGAAGGATTATTCCCGCGATTCGGGAAGGCCGATTTTTCTCTCTCAGCCTGCTGTCCAGGGAACAGAAGGCCCTGGTCGCCTGTCTTAAAGATCCCTATCTCCAGGCCGGCCGCGGAGATCTCTGGGAAGAAGAAAACTCTTTCGGGGCGCCGGTTCTCAAGGGATGCCTTGCCGGATGGAAATGTCGTCTGTTTTCAGCCGTGGAAGCCGGGGATCATTTCCTTTTCCTGGGCGAGGTGGAATCCGTATCCGGGGGAAAAGAAGGTTTGCCGCTCACCACCCTGGATCTGGGGAAAACCTATATCGGGCAATTCTGAGGAGAAAGCCCAAAGATGAAGAAAATCGATACGGCGGTAAAAGCCCTGGACATCCTGCAGAAGGAATACCCCGACGCGCGGGTGACTCTGGATTTCAAAGACCCCCTCCAGTTGCTCATCGCCACCATCCTGGCCGCCCAGTGCACGGACGAGCGGGTGAATCAGGTAACGAAGGATCTCTTCAAGAAATATCGGCAGGCGTCGGATTATGCCCGGGCGGACTTGGAGACGTTGGAGGGGGAGATTCGCTCCACCGGTTTTTTCCGCAACAAAGCCAAGAGCATCATCGGGTGCGGGCAGGCGCTGGAGGAGAAGTTCAACGGGAAGGTTCCCCGTACCCTTGAGGAGTTGACCTCGCTCCCCGGGGTTGGCCGAAAGACGGCCAACATCATCCTCGGAAACGCCTTCGGCCAGCAGGCCATCGCCGTGGACACCCACGTCAAAAGAGTCACCCACCGGCTGGGCTACGCCAAATCCGATGACCCGGACAAGATCGAATTCGAATTGATGGAGGTCATTCCGCAGAACCGCTGGACCCTGGGCTGCCATCAGATCGTCTTTCACGGCCGGAGGGTTTGCATGGCCAAGAACCCCCAGTGTCCCACCTGTCCGGTGGCGAAACTCTGTCCCAAGGTTGGGGTGACCCAAAAAGAATAATCCCGCTTTTCTCCCCTCTCCCCTTGGAGCGCAAGATGTAGGGGCGACCCGCCGGGTCGCCCGTACCGGGTGGAGGGGTCGAAAGGCGGGAAGAACGAGGGAAAGAATGATACTAAAACAGTTCGAGGTGAGCGGCATGGCGGTCTTTGCCTATCTCCTGGGAGAAGAGGGCGGAGGAACCGGGTTGGTCATCGACCCGGCGGACGATGCCGACCGGATTCTGGCTGAGGCGGAAAAGAACCGGATCAAGATCCAGTATATTCTCAACACCCACGCTCATGTGGATCACGTGATGGGAAATGAAGAAATGAAGAAGAAAACCGGGGCCCAGATTATTATCCATGAAGCGGATGCTGCATCCTTAACCCGGATTCCCCGGGCCATGCTGGCCATGTTCGGCGGGCGCCCCTCCCCTGCCGCTGATCAGACGGTGAAAGACGGGGACGTGATCCAGGTGACTCATGCTCCGCTCTATCCAGACCAAGCTCCTCACCCTGCCCGATGACACCCTCGTGCTCCCGGGCCATAACTACGGAGCCACGCCCACCTCAACGATCAAGAACGAGCGCCTCCATAACCCCCTCCTGAAATAAAAAAGCTAATGGGACACAGATAAACACAGATGAACACAGATTTTATGCCGGGAAAAGGCCCAAAAACAAAAGATTGAATGGTACGCGGATGAACGCGGATAAACACGGATGAAGCGTAAAAAATAAACGATGAACCGAAGAGGGCGCAGAGATTTTTATAATTCCCTAAGCAAAAAAAACGGACGCGATGACGTCCAGGTACAGGCGATGGTCCCTAGGCATAGACGACCTCCTTTCCGATGATCGGTCTGAGGCGAGGTTTCACCGTGTCAGCCATTACCAGGTCCACTGGCCGATTCAGGACCTCCCCCAGGTAAAACTTCAGGTCCATGTAGTGGTCAAATGTCGGTTCCGCCAACTCGACCAGAATGTCCACATCGCTTTCCGCGCTGGCGCTGTCTCTGGCAAATGAACCAAACACACCGATACGTCGCACCGTGAACCGACCGGCCAGCTCGGATTGCTTTTCCCTGATGACCCGGAGAACATCGGCTTTATCCTTTTGAATCTTTTGCATTCTCCTTGCTCCTTTTCACTTGCCTCTCTAGCTTTTTATCTCTCGGAGATGTTTTTCGGCAGCCAGATTCGTTGTCCGCTTTCAAAATCGGCCGTTTCATCCCTTTATGTGCCAATCACAAAGGTAAATGACCTGAGACGGCATCAAGTTCAGTTTTCCTATTATCTCATATCCCGCCGTGAATGTCGCAAGCCGTGTCGCAAACCTCAACGCCCCGTTTTCTCAAGTCGACACAAAAGGTTATGCGTCTTTCCTACGATCGCAAGAAGCCCCCCCTTCCACACCTCTGTCCCCTCATTTTATGCCTCTGTTTTAACATCATGCTGAGGTCGGTTCCCACGAAGAGCCGCCAGCGCATCGGCGACTTCTTTCCCCTTTGCCTCAATAGTGGCCATGGTCCGACCCGGGATACCGGTCATCGCATGGTCTACTTGCTTATGGGTGATAAATCGCTTCATGGCAACCCATCGTAAATCTTCTTAACGACTTCAAAGCCGTATTTCCTTTCAAGTTGGCGCACCGTAAAGTGGCCTTCGCTGATATCTTGAAAATGACCAATGAACATTGTGTTTATAAGCGCACCCCCAAAAGCACCAATGACCGGAACGGATTGGGCAGCCGCCTTTTCAGAAACCGGTATGCTGAATCGTGCGGCAATCTTGGTTATGAGTCGAACGATTGCAGGGGCGCTTTCTTCCGCAATCCCTTTCTTGGCAATGTATTGCGCTGCTTCCGATACGGAGCGGGCAAGAAGAGCCCGAAGGCTGTAGTAACCGATATCCGCGGAATTGTCAGAAGCAGACGAACCCCCAAGAGCGAAGACCTGGAGGCACGCAATTCTTGCTTCAATTTTAGATATTTCTTCGCCGTGTGATCGAGCAATATCCGCTATCGATCT
>JAPLIW010000928.1 GCA_026388915.1 Deltaproteobacteria bacterium | reverse complement strand
GATCCCGTCCACCCCGATTCCGGCGACCATTTGTCCCGCCCGGCCGAAAGCCTCAATCAGCTTCTGAATTTCGTTGGCGGTCAGCTCCCGGCAGGTAACCTGGGGCCGAAAAAAGGCCGCGTTCGGGGAGCAGGAAACCGGCTGGAATCCGGCGTCAATGACATCGCCCCGGGCTACTCGTCCCGGGCCCGCGGATAATTGTACGAAAAGTTTGGCCCCGAAGTTATGCACCCGGTCAGCCAGGTCAGCCAGCCCGGGACGGGCGTTGGGGGTGAGAACCGGCCAAATCCGGGCACCGTTTTTCTGAAAATTCTCAACTTCGTTTTCAACCTTAAAAACCCCGGTTATGATCAAGCCCACTCCACCTTTGGCCCGCTCCACATAGAAATCGATCACCCGCGGGGGAAAGGTGCCCTCCTGGGGTGGATGAAGGTTAGTCAGGTTAACGGGAGCCATGGCAATCCGGTTTTTGATTTCCAGGGATCCAATACGCATCGGCTCGAATAAAATTCTACGATTTGGGTTGGACATTTTTGCTCCTTTACAGAAAACAGGTTCTGGCAAAGGGCTTTGAAAGACCCTTTTTAAAAGAACTAAGCCTCCTCCTCATCTGAGGCTTCCCGAAATTTTCAAGGAAAAAGAATGAAAGTCCCTTGACGCCTTTCTCCTTACAATAGCGAATGGCGCCCGGATGAAAGGGGATGGGATAGCCTCCCCCCACCCATCGAATAGTAAGAACCACCCGTTCCGCCGGTGGCAATCGACAGCCGAACCGTTTTTTGCGCCAGGGCAGGTGATACCCCCCAAAGCAGGGCTAAGAGGATCGTGAGTTCGAAGGTGATAATCCACTTTTGGCCAAAGCGCATCATGGATCCTCCTTCTCAATCCATGCCCCTCTTATCGGACAAGGAGTTGATCCTGTTTTTTCTACTTATAGGTGGTGATGACTCTGGGTGTAGGGCTGCCACAGAATACGATATACATTTTTTCCGTCCCGGTGTTTAAGAGCTGATGCTCCACCACATCTGCCGGAAACCAGAGGGTATCGCCAGCTCCTATTGGTTTCTCGCTGATTTTCCCCCCGTCGGTTTTCCATTGGATGACCCCGGTCCCCCGGACGATATGGTAGATCTCTTCGAAATTTATCGGATAGGTGATCTCATATCCCTCGGCCATGTCGCTCGTATGGCGATGCCAGCGATGGATAGAGTACCCCGGATTGATCTCGGACACTCCCATGAATGTTCCCTTGGTCAGAGCGTGAGGTGGATAGACAATCCTTTTCATCCACCCTGCCTCCTTGCTGCCGGCCCCGGGAAGCGGCACCGGATTCACCTCCGCCCCCCGAATAATTACAGGTTCTACCATCCTTTACCCCCTCTCTTAATCTAGTTTTGCGTCCCGGAAATCCCCAGGAGTCCGGCCGCGTTCTCCCCCCAGATCTTCCTTTTCCCTTCGAAAGGAATCGATTCCAGGCGGCGAACCGTTTCAACCGGGTCCGGATCGTTCACGTCAAAGGGATAGTGACATTGGGGACGTTGATTCATAC
>JAPLIW010000748.1 GCA_026388915.1 Deltaproteobacteria bacterium | reverse complement strand
GGCGCCGGTGAAAATGACCACTCCCACGGTTTCGTCCGCTTCGGCCCGCTCGAAAGCCTGGATGAGCTCATCCATCGTTTTTACCCGGAAGGCATTGTACACCTTGGGACGATTGATGACGATCTTGGCGATTCCCTCCTTCGCCTCGTAGAGAATATCTTCATAATCCATTGCTTCCTCCTAGAATCAGTAGTTTCCCTACCTGCATTCCTTTTTGGAAGGCAGATTATCACAAGGCCGAGAGCCTTTCAACATTTTTCGCCCGTTCCACTTTCCCCGTCTTCCCCCCCTTTTCAAATTTCTCTTCCATCTGAAATCTAATATTCTTGAATTTAATTCATATCCTTAAGGTTAGCCTGTCCGGAAAAATAAATTCTCATAACCCATTGAAAATTATAGAATTATTCTTATGATAGAGTTGCCAAAAAAATCCTTTCCAGGGCAATAATTCGCTTGACAAAAGTTTTCCTTTGATTATCATTCATGCAAACGGAAGGCTGGGCTTTTTCTCTCTGCGGCTTTCCTGTGGGATCCACCCACCCTTCATCCGGGAGGGTGAGAGGGAAGGAAAGAATTTTTTTCTCCCTGTTCCTCTCCTTTTTCCAAAGGGGGAAGACAGGGGGGGTATAAAGAAGTGGGAATCTGAAGCCTAAGGGGGTCATTAATTCGTGATCGACTTTGAATTGAACGATGAGCAAAAAGCGTGGCAGAAGAAAAGCAGGGACTTTGCGGAAAGGGAGATCAGGCCTATTTCGCTGAAAATAGACCGAGACCCTTCCCATGTTTTTCATTGGGACATCTTCCGGAAGTTAGCCCAAGAGGATTTGCTCTTCTTGAGCATCCCCGAGGAATACGGGGGCAGGGGTTTAGATCCGATCACCATCGCCCTGATCATTGAAGAGCTGGCCGTCGGGGATGCGGGTCTGGCCTTCAGCACAACCACGAATATATACCAACCCCTCCAGATGTTCGGAAACGAAAAGCAGAAGAAAAAATTCTTACCGGGCATTTGTGACCCCCAAGACCCTGGCCTGCTTTCTTTTGCCATAACCGAACCCGGTGCAGGATCAGATGTGACCGCCCTCACCACTTCCGCTGAGTTAAGGGGCGATGAATACGTGCTCCGGGGGACGAAGTGTTTCATTACCAACGCAGGAATCGCGCGGGTCTACACGGTTTTTGCCAATGCGGACAAGGCTAAAGGAGCCAAGGGCATTTCCGCCTTCATCGTTCCCGGGGATTCCCCCGGGCTATCCATGGGCAAGGTGGAAAGAAAGATGGGTTTCCG
This sequence comes from Deltaproteobacteria bacterium, assembly GCA_026388915.1. Classification (GTDB taxonomy): domain Bacteria; phylum Desulfobacterota; class SM23-61; order SM23-61; family SM23-61; genus SM23-61. The sequence continues at coordinate 12,731 of JAPLIW010000748.1, read as the reverse complement.
GTCTTCCCAAACCGCCGAACTGATCCTGAACGATGTAAGAATCCCCAAGGAGAACTTGCTCGGAGACATTGGGTCCGGGTTCCGAATCGCAATGGATTACCTGGATGTGGCCAGGATGACCGCCTGCGCCGCGGTGGCCTTAGGTTTGGCCCGGGCCGCCTTTGAAACGGCCCTGAGCTTCTTCAAAAAATCTCCCGAGAAAGCCAAAGTCACCCTGGGACAGCAGATCATTTCTCATACCCTGGCGGACATGGCGGCGACGATTGAGTCCTCCCGGCTCCTGGTTTGGAAGGCTGCCTGGCTGATCAAGAAGAAGCTTCCGGTGGCCAAGGATTCAGCCCAGGCCAAATTTTTGGCCAGCGATATGTGCATGAAGGTGACTGCCGATGCCCTGCAACTCCTCGGATTTCATGGATACACGGATGAATATCCCCTGGAAAAATATATGCGGGATGCAAAAATCCTGCAGATATACGAAGGGACCAATCAGATCCAAAGAATCGTGGTGGCCAGGGCCTTGCTGGCCCCTTGAGTCAGTTTGGGGAAACCATTCCTTCCACCTTGAAGGCATAAGAAGGGCCGAGAGATATGCATGTTATCGTCTGCATCAAACAGGTTCCAGATACGGCGGAAATTAAGAAAATTCAAATCAATGCGGACACCGGAACCATTGTCCGGGAGGGCATCCCGAGCATTCTTAATCCTTTTGATGAATATGCCGTGGAGGAGGCTGTCCGGATAAAAGAAAAACAGGGGGGGAAAGTCACTCTTCTCAGCATGGGTCCAGCCCAGGCCGAAGATGCCTTGTTAAAGGGCCTGAGCATGGGGGCGGATGAAGCCATTTTGTTGTGTGACCGAGCTTTTGCCGGTTCAGACACGCTGGCTACGGCCTACACCTTAAGCGCGGCCATAAAGAAGATCGGTCCATTCGACCTGATCCTTTGCGGACAACAAGCCATCGATGTGGACACCGGGCAGGTGGGCCCCGGTCTTGCGGAACACCTGCAGATCCCTCAGGTCACGTATGTAAATCAAATAGAAATCCAGGGCCAAGAAATGAGGGTTCGGCGGGAAGTTGAAAGTGGGTATGAAGACCTGGAGTGCGGGCTTCCCGCACTGCTTGCCGTAGTGAAAGGGATTAATGAGCCGCGGACCCCGGCCTTCAGCGACCTCGCCGAAGCGATGGAGAAAGGAATCCGCACCTGGGGCTTGGATGACCTGATGGTTGATGAAAGCCGCATCGGTTTGAAGGGTTCTCCCACCTGGGTGATGGGCATCTGGACCCCTGAGGTGAAACGGAGCGGGCAGATCATTGGCGATGCTCCTGAAGAGGCGGCTCAAAAGTTGGCTGTATTCCTCAGCCAGAGGGGAATTCTTTCTTGAGGAAAGGCGATGGGGATTCGGATCCTAGAAGATCAATGCACGGGTTGCGGAAATTGTCTTCCCAGCTGTCCTTTCGGCTGTTTGGAGCTGGTCGAGAATAAAGCAGTCATCAGGGAAGGCTGTACCCTTTGCGGGGCCTGCCGGGAAGTTTGCCCCTTCGAAGCCATATCCATCGAACGAGAGGCAGCGAGCGCCACCCCCAGCATTGAAAAGTATCAGGGGGTCCTCGTGTTTGCCGAGCAGCACGGGGGAAGACTGAGGGATTGCGCGCTGGAACTGCTCGGGGCAGGCCAAAACCTCGCCCGCACTCTCCATCAGGAGCTGGCCGCGGCTCTGATGGGGTCGGAAGTTGAGACCCTATGCCCGATCCTCTTCGCCCATGGCGCGGACAAGGTCTATCTGCTGGAAGATGAAGAGCTTAAACGATACCATACGGAGCCTTACGCCGATGCCCTGTCAGGGGTGATTACCCAATATAAGCCCTCCATCGTTCTTTTCGGGGCTACGACGACGGGGCGTGACTTAGCACCCAGGATTGCTGCTCGTCTCCGGACCGGTCTGACTGCGGATTGTACCGGCCTGGAAATTGAAGATAAAACCGGGTTTCTCCTTCAGGTTCGGCCGGCCTTTGGCGGCAATATCATGGCCACCATCAAATGTGCAAACCATCGACCCCAGATGGCTACCGTTCGCCCTAAAGTGATGAAGAAGCCCGTCCCTGATTTTTCTCGCCGGGGAGAAATGATCAGGATCGATGGCCGGGTAGATTCCAAAAGTCTCCGGACCCGCATCCTGCAGATCATCGAAGCCGCGGATCAGATGGCGAATCTTGAAGAAGCAGAGATTGTCGTCTCCGGTGGCCGGGGGCTGGAGAAGGCTGAAAACTTTCACCTGCTCGAAGAGTTGGCCAAGGTTTTGGGTGGATCCGTCGGGGCCTCACGGGCGGCTGTCGATGCCGGATGGAAACCCCATCCTTTTCAGGTGGGACAGACGGGGAAGACCGTTTGTCCGAAGCTTTACATCGCTTGTGGCATTTCCGGGGCTATTCAGCATTTAGTGGGTATGCAGACTTCGGATATCGTTGTGGCCATTAATAAAGACCCTGAAGCTCCTATTCTTAAGGTGGCAGATTTTGGAATCGTGGGGGACCTGTTTCAGGTGGTGCCGGCATTGACCCATGTGGTTCGGAAATTAAAAGGTGGTGAAACCTCACGGAGATGAATTTGGGGGAAACATGGAAGGTTCCTATCAATTAACGAAAAAGCAAACCCTATTTCGGGACGTGGTGAAAAATCTGGTGCAGAAAAGGATTGCCCCTCGAGCGGCTGAGGTCGACGGCACAGCCTCCTTTCCCCATGAAGTAAGCGGAATATTGGGGCAGAACCGGCTTTTATCCCTGCTGGTCCCCAAAGAGCAGGGAGGCGAGGGAGCCGGCTTCATGGATTTCTGCATCACCCTTGAGGAGATCAGCAAAATCTGCCCCACCTCGGCGGTTATCTGCGCCTTCCAAAACCTGGGCGCTCGGTTCATCTTAAAGAATGGAAAAGAGTCCCACAAGAGTTATCTGGCCGCCATGGCCAAAGGGGAAATCATTTTTGGGTTCTCCCTGAATGAGGCCGCGGCCCTGGATCTGGCCGCTGTCCCCGTGGCCGCGGTCAAGGAAGGCCCAACCTACGTATTGAACGGAGCCCCCTGTTTCGTCGCCAACGGCGACGCGGCCGGCATTCTGGCGATTTTCGTCCGGACCCAGGGAACCATGAGCGGGCTCTTGCTGGAAAAGGGAACGGCCCTTTTTCCCGTGGTGAAGATCGAAGGCCTGACGGGCAGCGAAGCGAGGTATGGCTGCCAAGCCGTTTTCCGGGATTGTCGCGTCCCCGGGGAAAGCCTATTGGGACAGGAAGGGGATGGCCCCAGGATCCTTTCGGAGTTCATGGGCGAGATCGGTTGCACGGCTGCCGCCAGAGCAGTGGGGGTGGGCCAGGGGGCCCTCGAAAACGCCCTTCGATACGCTAAGGATCGGGCCCAATTCGGGCGTCCGATCTTCCAATTTCAGGCCATCCAATCCCTGCTGGCCGGCATGGCGACCCGGGTGGAAGCGGCCCGGCATTTGCTCTACAAGGCAGCCTCGCTGTTCGACCAGGCGAGCAAGGATGCCTTTCGGTTTGCCGCCATGGCGAAATACTTTGCCACCGATGCGGCCCTGGCAGTTTCCTCCGACGGAGTCCAGATCGCCGGGGGATATGGCTATATGAAGGACTACCCCTTTGAGAAAATGATGAGAAATGCCAAGCTGACTCAAATTGCGGAAGGAACCAACCAACTTCAGCAGTTGATCATAGCCAAATATCTATGAGTGAATTTGATGAACTCGTAAAAAGTCGCAATTCCATAGAATTCGTCATTCCGGCGAAAGCCGGAATCCAGTTATTTCAATATGTTCTGGACCCCGGCTTTCGCCGGGGTGACGCTCCAAGAGACTTTTTACGAGATCATCAAATTTAGGGTGTTCATTTAGGATTGCAGGATTATTAAAGTAAGGAGGATGAATATGCCATTGATGAATGGGAAGCAGTACCGGGATGGTTTGCGGAAGATGAAGCACAAAGTCTACATCATGGGGGAACGTATCTCCAACCCTGTGGACCACCCCATCGTCATTCCCTCGCAGAATGCGGTGGCCATGACGCACGACTTGGCTTTTGACCCGAAGTATGAAGACCTGCTGACCGTGACTTCTTCTTTGACGGGCAAAAAGGTCAGCCGTTTTACCCACGTCTTTCAGAGTATTGATGACATGGTGAAGAAGGTTAAGATGGCCAGGCTTTTAGGGCAGAAGACGGGCACCTGTTTTCAACGCTGCGCCACCATGGACGTGGCCAACGCCATGTTCATAGTCACCAGCGAAATGGATAAAAAGCTGGGAACTCATTACCATGACCGGTTTTTAAGGTTCATGCGGGAGGTGCAGGAGAAGGATTATTACGTGGGCGTGGCCATGACCGACGTAAAGGGCGATCGTTCCCGGAGACCCCACGAGCAGGCAGATCCTGATATGTACCTCCACGTAGTCGAAGAAAAGAAGGAAGGAATCGTCGTGCGGGGGGCCAAATCCAATCAGACGGGGTCCATTAACTCCCAATACACGATCGTCGCGCCCACGGCGGCCATGAAAAAGGAGGACCGGGATTATGCCGTGGCCTTCGCGACACCCACGGATGCGGAAGGGATCATTCACATCTACGGCCGCAATCCCGGAGATACCCGGAAATTGGAGGACTGCTCCATCGACCTGGGCAATCCCCGGTTCAGCGGGCAGGAAACCTTGCTGGTCTTTGATAATGTTTTCGTCCCCTGGGAGAGAGTCTTTCTTTATAAAGAGGTTGAATTCGCGGGACGGATTCCCTTCCTTTTTGCGGCCGGTCATCGCCAGTCCTACGGGGGCTGCAAAGCGGGGGTGAGCGATGTCCTGATCGGGGCGGTCAAGCTTCTGGCCGAATACAACGGGCTCGACGAGATGCCTCATATCCGAGATAAGATCATCGACATGGTGCGCCTCACCGAGACGATTTATTGCTGTGGTATCGCCACGGGTGTGGAAGGAGTAAAGACGGAGGCGGGTTCTTACTTCGTCGATCAACTGCTGGGCAATGTGTGCAAGCTCAATGTGGGGGCCCTGCCCTTTGAGATGGCCCGGTTGGCGGTGGACGTTACGGGAGGAATTCTGGGCACCATGGTGTCCGAGAAAGACCTGAAAAGCCCGGAGATCGGCAAGTATGTGGAAAAATACATGAAGGGGTTGCCCGAGGTTCCCACGGAGCATAAGATGCGGCTCATTTTCTTGATCCAGAATATCCTCTTCGGGATCAATTCCGTGGGCTACATGGTGGAATCGGTGCATGGTGCGGGACCGCCGGCGGCCCAGAAGAGCAGCCTCAACCGGTTGGTTGACTTCGAGGAGAAAAAGAACCTGGCCAAAGAAATCTCGGGGATTCCCTGATCCAGACGGGATCTGGAATCCTGGCAGGCCTTTGTCAGCCCGAAGAGCCGGGGGGTATTTGCTCGCTCCGCTCCCGGCGGTAAAGCGCTGGTCGTTTCATGGGGAAAGGAAATGAACGGAGGCATCCGATGGCGGCATTAAAAGGGATTCGCATTCTGGATTTGACCCTCACTTTGCCGGGGCCCTATTGCACCCATCTCCTGGCCGATTTTGGGGCTGAGGTGATTAAAGTGGAAAACCCGGAAGTGGGAGGGGATTGGTTTCGGACCGAGAAGCCTTCCATCGAGGGATGGGGCATTCGTTTTCTGGACCTCAACCGGAACAAGAAAAGCATAACCCTGAATCTTAAATCCTCCAAGGGGAAGGAAATTTTCTCCGCTTTGGCGCGGACCTCCCAGGTGATCGTAGAAGGATTTCGCCCGGGAGTCGTGGAGCGGCTGGGGATCGATTACCGACGGATGAAAGAAATCAACCCCCGGATCGTTTATTGTTCCATCTCCGGGTATGGGCAGGATGGTCCCTATCGCTTGTTGGCCGGTCATGACCTCAACTACATGGGCTACAGCGGGATCCTGGACCCCCAAGGATATGCAGATCGGCCGCCGGCCCTGCCTTCGGTTTTTGTTGCCGATTACAGCGGAGGGGGGCTGATGGCCGCAGTGGGGATTCTGGTGGCCCTCATGGCTGCCCAGAGAGAAGGAAAAGGGCAATGGGTGGATATTTCCATGTTCGACGGAGTGGTGGGATTGCAGCATGCCGCCCTGGCGGAGCTTCTCTCCACCGGAAGGTCTCCTAAAAGGGGAGAATTTTGGGGCGCCGGGAACATCCCCTGCTATTCGCTCTATGAAACCAAAGATGGAAAGGCCATTTCCCTGGGCCCGCTGGAGCCTCATTTTTGGGCCAATCTTTGCCGGGCTTTGGGGAGGGAAGATTTCATTCCCCACCAGTGGACGGAAGGAGAGAAGCGTCAGGAGATTTATGCTTTTCTCAGGGAGACCTTCCGCCAGAAAGACCGGGATGAATGGGTGGCCCTGTTCCAGGGGCAGGATGTTTGCCTGGGGCCGGTGAAAGACATGGGGGAGACTTTGCAGGACCCGCAGGTTCTCCACCGGCAGATGATCGTCGAGGTGGAACATCCCCAGGCGGGCCGGGTGAAGCAGATCGGCATTCCCATCAAGCTCTCCGAGACCCCCGGGGAGATAAACCATCCCGCCCCCGCCTTGGGCCAGCATACGGAGGAGCTTTTGAGCGAGTTGGGATATGACCGGCAGGCTATCGAAGGACTCCGGCGGGAAAAGGCGATTTGAATCGTCATCAGAGTGCAGTGGCCAGGGCTCGGCTTTTCAGGCAAGAAAATTACAGCTCCACAACCGACTAAATCGATGCTCCAATCTATCCTTTTATCCATCAACCGGAAGAAATGGGGATATCCTGATTGCCGGCCTCCCCCGCGGGCATGCGGTGGAGCCGGGGAGTCCCGGCCCCGGATGTATCCAGAAGGTCGTCAAAGCCTGTTGCCGAAATGAAAATCTTGGAAGAATGATTGCCAAAGGAGGAATCCATTCATGAGCAAGGTGATTATCACAGCGGCTATAACCGGATCGATCCACACGCCGACGATGAGTCCTTACCTTCCCATCACTCCGGATCAGATAGCGGAAAACGCTGTCCAGGCCAGGGAGGCGGGGGCGGCGGTGGTTCATATCCACGTGCGGAACCCGGAAACCGGGCAACCTACCCCGGATTTGGAGCTTTTCAGGAAAGTGCTGGGCAAGATCAAGAGCAAGAGCGACCTGGTCATCTGCACCACCACGGGGGGAGGGTTTGGCCAGACCCCGGAGCAAAGGGTGGCCGTGGTTCCCACTTTCAAGCCGGAGCTGGCCTCCTTCAATATGGGCACCATGAATTTTGGCCTCTTCCCCGTCCTGGAGAAGATGAAGGAATTCAAGTTTCCCTGGGAAAAACAGTTTCTGGAAGCCACCGAAGACGTGATTGCCTTCAACAGCTTCAAATCAATGAAAGTATTTTTCGAAAAATTCAACGAGAACCAAACCAAGCCGGAGCTGGAGGTTTACGACGCCGGCATGGTCAACACCGTCGCCTATTTCATCGATAAGGGTCTTCTGAAAACCCCGGTTTACATCCAATTCGTCCTCGGCATCCTGGGGGGCATGGCCGCCACCGTTCAAAATCTGGTCATCCTCTACGAATCGGCCTGCAGGCAGATCGGGGAAAAGAATTTCGTCTGGTCGGTCTGCGCCGCGGGAGTAAGCCAGATGCCCATGTGCACCACGTCCCTGCTCATGGGGGGCAACGCCCGCGTGGGGATGGAGGATGCCCTGCGGGTGAGCAAGGGCGTACTGGCCAAGAATAACGGCGAATTAGTGGAAAAAATCGTGCGCATCGCTAGGGAGTTCGGGCTTGAGCCCGCTACGCCGGCGGAGGCGCGGAAGATGCTCCGGTTGAAGGGCCTGGACAAAGTCGCTTATTGAGAGGAAGGAGAGAAAAAAGGGGAGCCCTTGCCTTTTGACATCCTGCCGAGAATAAATCTCTGAAAGGAGGCTTGCAATGAAAAGTTTTATCCGGAATTGGGCGGAAAAGTGGCATTTTGGAATGGAGAAGGTGATGCCAGACTCCTTCATCTTTGCAGCCCTGCTCACCTTCGTCGTTTTCATCATGGCCTTGGTAGTTGTCGGGGCATCGCCAGTCCAAATCGTTCAATCCTGGTACAAAGGATTCTGGGCCTACCTGCCCTTTTCCATGCAAATGGTCATCCTTTTGATCTTTGGTTATTCTTTGGCCATTACCCGCATCGGAGTGAAAGCCATCGACGCGGTCACCGGAATCGCCAAAACCCCCCCCCAAGCTGTGGCCCTCGTTTGCGCGGCGGCGGCCCTTCTGTCGGTCGTTAATTGGGGGCTGGGATTCATCGGCGGAATCTTTTTGTGCATCGGGGCCGCCCGGAGAGTAAAAGGAGTCCACTGGCCTTTGCTGGTGGCCAGCGCGTACATCGGAGCGATATCCACTGATACCTGGGGCGTGGGGCTTACCGAACCCCTGCTCCTCAATAGCCCCGGGTGGGGTTGGGCACCCGATATTGTCCAGTCCTTCGAGAAAGAGATCGGGCAAAAACTAGCTCCCATGTCTTTCGACAAGACGATTTGGGCCACGGCCAGCCTCGTGGGCCTGGTCCTGACGCCTATTCTGGCCACGATCTTATGCTACCTTATGCACCCGACTCCAGAGCGGACGAGGACCATCTCTCCGGAAGCCCTGGAAAAGTTGTCCACCCAATCGCAGTTCAAGCTGGAAAAGCCCAAGGAGATGGTTCTGGCTGACAAGCTGAATTGGAGCCGGACCATTTGGATCCTGCTGTGTATCATGACTTTCGCGGCTATCTTTCTTTGGTTTCAGGGGAAGAAGTTCGCGCAAGTGGACCTCAACATGTACAATTTTATTTTCATCGGCATCGCCATGCTGCTGCATGAGAATCTCGCCCGCTTTGTGGAATCTATAAAGGTGGCCGCCGGCGCGGCCTTCGGGATTATCATGCAATTTCCCTTTTATGCTGGGATCTTTGGCATCATGGCCTACACGGGTCTGCTCAAAGTTATTGCCGGATGGTTCGTGGCCATTTCCACTCCCTTCATCTATCCGCTCGTGACCATGATCAGCTCGGGAATCATCAACATCTTTATCCCCTCCTCGGGGGGGATCTGGATGGTCCAGGGACCGATTATGATTCTGGCGGCCCACAAATTGGGAGTGAGTTTCAACCGAGTGGCGATGGCCTTTTCCGCCGGAGAAGTTTTGACCAATGTCATTCAACCCTTCTGGGCTCTCCCGCTCTTGGGGGCTACGGGAACGGAGATGAGAACGATCATGGGATACTGTATGCTGGCTTGTCTGTTCGAGTTCATTTTGGTCGCCGTGATCTACCTGTTCCTGCCGATGTAGGGTAACTTCTGAGTCCTCAAAGACTATACGGTGCGCTTGTAGGGGCACGATGTTCCGCCGTGGCGCGATGCCCCTACAGCCTCGATGAAGCATATTTCCTTCTTACTCCCGCGAAACGCGGGATTGGTAGTAGCTGCGCAGGAAGCGCCTGAGACATCCTGGTAAAGGTTTGGGCTATGTCCCCAAAGTCCGTGATGATTCGGGTGGGCAATGAATATGAAAAATCTTGAATTTTATCTAGAAACCCTGATGGACCAACCCGTCTCTGAAATCCCCCCAACCCCCCTTTAGAAAAGGGGGGCAGGGGGGATTTCTGATATGATCTCCTGGTTGCGGCTCTGCCCATTTGCGGATAGCTCCTGAAAATTGATTCAACACGTACTTTTGGAACGAAGCCGAGTTTTAAGGAATCCGGGGGACTGAAGATGGAGCCGTTCAGAAATTTATTCCAGCCGATTCAGATCGGCAAATTAGAACTGAAGAATCGGATTGTGATGCTGGCCATGACTACCGGGTACGGGGGATCAGATGAGACCGTCTCCGACCGGATGGTCACCTTTTTTGCGGAAAGGGCCAAGGGGGGAGCGGGGCTTATGATCGTGCCTTTTTCCCCGGTCCGCGCCGGCTCGCCCGTGGAACCGGGTTTATACGATGACCGCTTCATTCCGGGGGCCACGCGGTTGACCGAGAGGGTTCATGCTTTCGGGGCCAAAATCGCCGGCCAGCTGATTACCTCCTATCATGTGATATTAAGTTCGGGCATCCCCGAAGTGGTTGGCCCATCGCCGGTCGGGAATCAGATGATGCGCTGCACCCCCCGGCCCCTGACCATCGATGAGATACATGGGATTGTTGAAGAATACACGAAATCAGCACGGAGAGCCCGGGAGGCGGGCTTCGACATGGTAGAAATACTCGCCGGCGCGGGTTATCTCCTAAATCGATTCCTCTCCCCGGTCAGCAATAAACGTCAGGATCAATACGGAGGCAGCCTTGAAAACCGGATGAGGATCATCCTGGAGATCATCGGGAGCGTAAGAAAAGCGGTTGGCGAAGGTTTCCCGATCAGCGTGCGACTCAACGTGGAAGAACAAATGGAAGGGGGACACACCATCGAGGATTCGAAGGGGGTCGCGCAAATCCTGGAGAAGGCCGGCATTCAAGTGATCAATATGTACACGGGGTGGCATGAATCTCCCGTACCTACGGTCCAGCCTTCTCTCCCCAAAGGAGCTTTTGTGCACCTCGCCGAGAAAATCAAGAGCGGGGTTCGTATCCCGGTCATCGCTACCAATCGCATCAATGACCCTTGGGTGGCAGAAAAAATATTGGCGGAAGGCAAGGCCGACCTGATTGGCATGGGAAGGGCATTGCTTGCGGACCCCGAACTTCCCAAGAAGGCTAGGGAGGGGAGGGTCGAGGAAATTGTGCCGTGCATTGCCTGTTCAAATTGTCTGACCGAGATCATGGGTGCTTACCGGCAATGGGGAAAACCGGTGGCGACTTTTTGCGCAGTAAATCCGGCCGCCGGAAAAGAGGGCCATTATATCCTGCACCCGGCGCCAAGGTCCAAGAAGGTCATGGTGATTGGCGGCGGTCCTGCAGGCTTGGAAGCTGCGACCATCGCGGCCATGAGAGGCCACCGGGTGACCCTCTATGACCGAGGGGAAGAATTGGGGGGACGGCTTCTCTTGGCTGCCGTACCGCCGTACAAGAGTGAGATGAAGACCCTGGCGCAAAGCTTAGCCGCGAGGGCCAGAAAGGCCGGGGTGAGAATCAAGCTTCATAGCGAAGCCGGGCGTGAGACCATCGAGGAAGAAAAACCGGATACCTTGGTTCTGGCTTTAGGGGCCACACCGCGGCTCCCGGATATACCCGGGGCCCGGGGACAGAATGTCGTTTTCGCCGAAGAGGTCCTTGCGGGATTAAAGTCGGTGAGCGGGTCCGTTTTGGTGGTTGGCGGGGGAGTTGTGGGTTGTGAAACAGCCGAGTTCCTCCTCGAGCAGGGGAAAAGCGTCACCCGGGTAACCGTCCTTGAAATGCTGGACCGTATGGCGAATGATATGTCTCCCACGTACCGCCCCTTCTTTCTGGCCAGGTTGAAAAAGACAGGAATAAAAATGATAACCGGCGCAAGGGTGGAAGAAATTACGGAAAAGGGGGTAAGGGTCAGCCAGGCCGATGGGACTACATGGATCGAGGGGAATGCCGTAGTCTTAGCCGGGGGTTCTACGGCTAATCGTCAGCTTGTCCAGGAACTGAAAGGGATCGTCCTGGAGGTTCACGAAGCAGGAGATTGCATCAGCCCCCGCATGGTCAAGGAGGCGATGGAAGAGGGATTCGTGGCGGGGTGGAAGATTTGATCATTTTTTTTAAAGGGCGGGTAAAGGCTACCCCTTCATTAAGGATAAGCGCTAAGCAACGGGAGAGCACTTTTAGATTCTTACACCTCTCAGTCTGAGAATTTTCTTCTCAGACTTTAAACATATCCCCTCCCCTCGCGGGAGGGGATAAAGGGGAGGGGGATGAATTTTGAATTCACCCCCACCCTCACCCTCCCCGAAGCTGTGAAAAAATTGGTTTTCAGCCGTCACCCCGGTGAAAACCGGGGTCCAGTAAGTTCGTAACACCTTGAAAACACTGGATTCCGGCTTTCGCCGGAATGACGTGAAAAAGAACTAATTCGATTTTTTCACACCTTCCCCCATCAAAGGGGGAGGGCTCTGGAGGTAAATTTCAAATATCTTTGGTTAGCATTTTAGGCCTTTAGCTTGAGGTAAGGTGTCCGCCTTCTTTCTGGGGGGATGTTTTGCGGGAAAAGGGAAGAAAAGGAGAATGGGGAAAATGAGACTGAAAGACAAAGTGGCCCTTGTGACCGGGGCGGGGCGAGGAATCGGGGAAGCGATCGCCCTGCTCTTTGCCGAGGAAGGAGCCAACCTGGTGGTCAATGATGTGAATGAGGCCAATGCAAAATCCAGCGTGGAAAAAATAAAAGGCAGGGGCCGGCAGGCTAGACTGGTCATCGGCAGTGTCACCGTTCAAGGCGTCGTCCAGAGAATGGTCGACACGGCAGTCCAGGAATTCGGGACCCTGGACATCCTGGTAAACAATGCCGGAATCATTCGGGATGCCAGGCTGCATAAGATGACCGAGGAGCAATGGGACCGGGTCATAGAGGTGAATTTAAAAGGCGCATTTCTCTGCACCCAGTGCGCGGCTCGGGTGATGAGGGAGAAACGGTACGGGAAGATCATAAACCTCTCCTCGGCCATGTGGAAGGGAAACCCCGGGCAGCTCAATTATTCGGCGGCCAAGGCGGGCATCATCGGGTTGACCAGAACGGCGGCCAAGGAATTGGCGCCCAAAGGGATCAACGTCAATGCCATCGCCCCGG
>JAPLIW010000263.1 GCA_026388915.1 Deltaproteobacteria bacterium | reverse complement strand
TATTTGTGCCATATTTTATTTTACTAAAACTGGGGGCTCTGTTGAGAAAGCCAAGTTATTTTCCTGGGTTAGTTTATGGTACAACTCTTGAATGGAAAATTATGCCCCCCTAAAAAATCTCTGCGAAAGCCGGAATCCAGTGCTTTCAAGGATTTACGAACTTACTGGACCCCGGTTTTCACCGGGGTGACGGCTGAAAATCAATTTTTTCACCCCTTCGGGGAGGGAAGGGAGGGGGTGGCTTCTCTGGATTGCGGCTGCGCCGCGCTGGGTTTATCTGTGTCCCATTTCAAGGTCGTTATTTTTCGTCGATCACCACATTGGTCAGGGTACGCAAGACTCCGGGGATGGCCTGGATTTTGGTGACGATGAAATCCCCCAGGACGGAAATGGAATCGGCCTCCACGTAGGTGACCACATCGTAAGGACCGGTGACCGAATGGGTGCTCTGTACCCCCGGGATCTGCACAATCTCGCGGGTGATGCCGCGGGCCTTGCCCTGCGTGGTCTCGATGAAGATGTAAGCTGAAATGGCCATAATCCTCCTCCTTTCGAATGTGGAATGGGGAATCAAGAACCTGTCTCCACTGGAACCTTTGGTCCGTAATCTGACAACCAACCTATTTTACCCCATTCGGGGAGAAACCTGAAGGCCCTTCCTGCGATTTCATTCAGAGCAGGGGTACCCTGCGGAGTGCCACTGCGGCTTGCGGCACATGAGCACGCTGAGCGTTTCTTTGTCCTTGCCAAAAATCGTCGCTTTGGTAAAATAATCGAACTTTCCCTTTGGTACGGGAAATGAGACTGCTTCTTGTTCCGCATTCCGAATTCCACATTCCGCATTCGAGGGGGGGGCTTTGAAAGAAGACCTGATCCAAAAGACCGCCCAGGCCGTTTTCCGGTCGAAAAAAGTCGTGGCCTTTACCGGAGCCGGCATCTCGGTGGAGAGCGGAATCCCGGATTTTCGCGGGGCAGGGGGGCTCTGGGAAAAATTCGATCCCGCGGAGTACGCCACCATCGAGGCCTTCCATGCCAACCCCCAAAAGGTTTGGACCATGCTCATGGAGATGGGAAACCTGCTGGAGAGCTCAAAACCCAACCCGGCGCACACGGCCCTGGCGCAATTGGAGAAGATGGGGCACGTGCGGTCGGTCATCACCCAGAACATCGACCATTTGCACCAGGATGCGGGAAACACCCGGGTGATCGAATACCACGGCAGCCATAAAAGGCTGGTCTGTTTGACCTGCGGCCAGCAGTATGCCAAGGAAGAAGTAAACCTGGACGCCCTGCCTCCCCTCTGCCGCTGTAAGGGGGTTCTGAAGCCCACGGTGATTTTTTTCGGTGAGCCCATTCCCACGGGCGCTCACCTGCAGGCCATGGAAGAGGCCCGGGACTGCGAGGTCATGCTGGTCATCGGGACCTCGGCGGTGGTCTCCCCGGCCTGCGACATCCCGGTGCTGGCCAAGAGAGCCGGGGCCGCCATCGTGGAGGTGAATCTGGAGGAGACCCAGCTCACCCGCTATGTCTCCGACTGGATCCTGCAGGGATCCGCCAGCCAGATCCTCCAGTCGGTTCTGGACGGAGTGGCCGGTTTACGGAAAACCTGAACCGAAAAACCTTATGGCTTTTTGTCCCCGCCGGTTTTATAATGGAGCATAAGGAAATGCGCGAGGGGGTAAGACCATGGTGGAGATGAAAGTTCACGGGTTGTTTTTCGACTCGGAGACCAATCAATCCGTCGTCGTCCTCAAAGAGGAGGCCACGGGGAGAACGCTGCCCATCTGGGTGGGGCTCTTCGAGGCCAACGCCATAACCATGGGAATCGAACACACCTGGACCCCCCGCCCCATGACCCATGATCTCCTGAAAAATCTCATCGACGGGATGAATGCCACGGTTCGGAACATCACCGTGAACGACCTGAAATCCAACACCTTCTATGCGGTCATCAACCTGGAAATCGGGGGCCGGGCGGTCCAGATCGATTCCCGGCCCAGCGATGCCATTGCCTTGGCCCTGCGGACAAGTTCCCCCATCTTCGTGGACGAGAAAGTCCTCGATTCGGCAGGGCACTTTGACCCCAAGGCGACGAAAAAAGACGGCTCCGACAAGTGGATCGACGATCTCTTCGACAAGCTCAAACCCGAGGACTTTAAGACCGAAATGTAGGAACGGATGTCTTGATCCGGCCGCCCGAAAGCCCGAGTGATTTCCCCCTGAGACCCTATCTTCCGCGGAAAGACGCAAGTTTCCCTTGAACCCTTCACCCCCAGGACCCCGGCGTTTCAAACTGGCCCTCTTCGACCTGGACGGTACCCTGACCCGGGAGAGGAGCGCCTGGGAATACATCCATCGTCGCCTGGGGGTGTGGGAGGGAAACGCGGAGAGATACCAGGAAGCCTTCCTACGCGGGGAGATCGATTACTATCGTTTTTGCGAGCTGGACGCCGCGGTATGGAAGGGGATGAAAGTCCCTGCCGTTATGCGGATTCTCAGGGAGATCCCCCTGTACGAGGGAATCGAGGGACTGGTGGATTACCTCAAATCCCGGGGGGTCAAACTCGGGATCATCTCTTCCGGCCTGTCCCTTCTTTCCGATTGGATGAGGGAGAAATACGGTTTTGACTACGCCGTGGCCAATGAACTGGGGATGACGGATGGAGTCCTCGACGGAACGATCCGGATTCATGTCCACTATGACCAAAAGGCGAAATGGGTCCAGGAAGCGCGAAGACGCTTCAATGCCAGAAAGGAAGAAATTCTGGCCGTCGGCGATAGTGCCGGGGACATCACCCTGTTTCAGACGGCGGGTTTCTCCATTGCCTTCAACTCCCGCTCTCCCCGGCTGGATGAAATCGCCCATCTCTCCATCCGGAGTTCGGACCTGCGGGACCTTATTCCTTCCCTGATTCCCCATCTGGGCCCTCCGATTGGGGATTGCGGAATTCGGAATGCGGATTGAAAACCTTTTTCGGAGCATCTTCAATTTTGTCGATCGAATATTTTATGAAAACCTGTCAAGGGCCCGGAAGGAAAGTCAGATTGCGCCGCAAGCATCGGCGGGATATGGATTCCCATACCCTTCCTGCTTGCCTTCCGCAAAGCGCGGCGGGGGCGGGAAAAGAAAACTTCGATGAGCTGACAGAACACCCCCGCCACAGCTAAGAAGGGATAGATGCCTCATGATTGCAAGCAATATGACTTTCCTTCCGGGACCCTGGAATCACCTGACATTTCGAATCTGCCAGCTCTTTGGCTCTCGACTAATTTTGAGATGATGGGAAAATGACAACCCGCTCAAGTCCGGGACTTCTTTTCCGATGAGAATGGGTATGAAGAAAAGCGGGCCATTCAACGCCGGGAAACGGTTTGGGGGGACGCGTTTGTTCGTCAAAGTGGGGATTGTGCTGGTCTGGGTGGTGATGATGGGCCTCCT
>JAPLIW010000512.1 GCA_026388915.1 Deltaproteobacteria bacterium | reverse complement strand
ATTAGCCACAGAGGACACAGAGATCACAGAGTTTTATGCGAAAATTCCAAATCCCAAGCACCAAATCCCAAATAATCTTTAAAAATCAATTCCCAAAATTCCGAATCCTGCCGGTTAGAGGTTTGGAAAATTGGATATTGGAATTTATTTGGATTTTGGGATTTGGAATTTGGCATTTTGAGATCTCTGTGCCCTCTGTGGCTAAATCGTTTTTACCTCCCGATAATAGCTATGGAGCACACGTTGGTCGAGGGGATTCCGCCCAGGTTGTGGGTCAGGCCGAAGCGGGGGTTCTTCACCCTTCTCTCCTCCGGCCACCTCCCCAGGAGCTGGCTGTACATCTCGTAGAGCATGCGCAGCCCGGAGGCGCCGATGGGATGGCCGAAGCACTTCAGCCCTCCGTCGGGCTGGCAGGGAATCTTCCCCTTGAGGTCGAAGAAGCCGTTCAGGATGTCCTCGATCGCCTTTCCCCGGGGCGAAATCAGCAGGTCCTCGTACACCGTCAGTTCGGTGATGGAGAAGCAGTCGTGGACCTCCATCATGCTGATCTCTTCCCGCGGGTTCTTGATTCCCGCCTCCTTGAAGGCCATCTGCCCCGCCCGGAAGGTGGTCTCCAGGTGGGCCCCATCCCAGTTGGTGAATATGGCCTCTTCCCCCGAGGAGACGGAGATGGCCAAGGCCTTCACCAGGACCGGCTCGGTTTTCTTCAACGACCGGGCGATCTCCGGGGTGGTCACGATGGCCGCCGCCGACCCGTCGCTGACCCCGCAGCAGTCGAAAAGGCCGAGGGGATAGGCGATCATGGGCGCATTGATGATCTGCTCTTCGGATACGGCCTTGCGCAGGTGGGCCTTGGGATTCAGGACGCCGTTGGCATGGCTTTTGGCCGAAATGTGGGCGATGGCTTTCTTCCCCAGCTTGGGGTCGACCTGGTACTTGGCGAAATAGCTCGTGGCCAGCTGAGCGAAGAGCCCCGGCGCCGTGGCATTGGGCCCCAGCAGGGCCTGCAACTGGCCGAAGGCGGTGGTCGCCGGGAGTCCCCCGTATCCCGTGTCTTTCAGCTTTTCCACCCCCTGGGCCAGGCAGATGTCGTACACCCCCGCGGCCACGGCATAGCAGGCGCCGCGGAATGCCTCGGTCCCGGTGGCGCAGTAATTTTCCGTGCGGGTTACGGGAATGAAGGGCAGCTTCAGGGTGGTGGCCAGGGGGACCCCGCTCTTTCCCACATTCACTTCATCGATGTGGGTCCCGAACCAGGCCGCCTGGATTTCCTTTTTCTCGATCCCCGCGTCGGCCAGCGCCTCCTGAAAGGCTTCGATGATCAGGTCCTCGCCGGAAGACTCCCACCTTTCTCCGAAGCGGGTGCAACCCATGCCCAAAATGGCCACTTTGTCACGAATTCCGGTTGCCATCTATGCCACCTCCTTTTGAGGGACTGCTTTCCAGAAATACCCATGGATGTCCCGTTTTTCGTCATGGTATTTTTTGCGGAAGCTGAAAGCGACCGGCATGCCCACCTTCAGGTCTTCCAGGGTGCAGTCGGTGAAGTTGCACATGATCCTCCCGCCCCCGTCGAATTGTACGTATCCGTAGAGCTCGGGAGGGTCGTAGGAGGCGGCCAGCATATCGCCGGTATAGCTGAAGATCCGCCCTTTCTTGTCCGCAAAGGGATAGTCTTCCATCTGGTCCAAGGCCCCGCACTCCGG
Source organism: Deltaproteobacteria bacterium (assembly GCA_026388915.1). Classification (GTDB taxonomy): domain Bacteria; phylum Desulfobacterota; class SM23-61; order SM23-61; family SM23-61; genus SM23-61. The sequence goes on along the minus strand of JAPLIW010000512.1, from coordinate 12,581 downwards.
GTTGGCGCAGATTCTCTGGGGAGGAAACTGAGGTGTACCGCATTTTTTGCAGCGCGACCCGATGAGCCCCAACACCGCTTTTCTCTTCCTCCAGACAAAGCTCCAGCGGGTAATGAAATCCGCTTCTCCCCGCAGGCCGATGTCCACCGGGATCATCCCCCGGAACACGGCATATTTCTGGTAGCTGTTGAGTTCGGCACGGTTGGCCAGGCTCCCTTTCACTCCCTTTCGGCCGTTCAGCTTGCCGATCCCCTCCGTGACTTGGAAATAGAGGGCGTCGCAGCCGTTTCCGAAACTCACCACCAGCAGCTTGTCCCCGGGCTTGGCCTCTTCCAGGGCCTGGGCCAGCATGATCAAGGACTGGGCCGTCCCCGTTTCCCCGATGGTGTTGTGCTGCGGATCCTGGATCCTGGCCGGGTCGAGCTTGAGGATCTTGGCCAGCTTCCGGCGCTCCGAATCATAGAGGCACTGAAAGATGATTTTGGAGAAGTCACCAACCTGGACGTTGCATTTCTTCGCCAGTCCCTGCACCGCCTTGGGGATAAATTCATCGAACCCCAGGTCCCGGATCCAGCGGTCTTCCCACTGGCGGTCGAAGGTCGCCTTGGAACCCCGGTAATGATCGACAAAATCTGCGGTTAAAGAATACGACCCCTTAAAATCGGCGATGGTCCCTTCTTCCCCGATCAGGAACGAGGCCCCCCCGTCGCCGAAGATCATCTCCTGGGGGCTGCCCATCTTGCCCAGCCGGCAGTCGCTGGCGCAGACCACGGCCTGCTTCAAACCCTTGGACCCTACCCCTTCCAGGGCCGAAAGGAGAGCCGAGGTTCCCGACTTGAGAGCCCCCGAAAAATCGGCGGAGCGAATGTCGTCCCGCAGGTTCAAGGCCAAGGAAATAATGCCCGAGTTCTGCCTTTCCGCGTAGGGCATGGTGGTCGAGGCAAAATAGAGGGCATCCACCTTGGACCGGTCGAAACCCCTCAGGCAATCGATGCCGGCTTCCGCGGCCATGGTCAGGCTGTCCTCATCCTGGTTGGCCACCGCTTTTTCTCCTTGGGCCAGCATGATGTTGGCGGGGTTAATCCAGCCCATGGCCCCGAAAATGGTCATCCGTTTCAGCCGGTAACGGGGAACATAGGCTCCGAAGGAAACAATTCCAGCCATATTCACCTCCTCAAAGGAATGGTTGTACCGCTCTACAGGAACTCAATCTGGGAAAAACCCGGATGTTTTTCCTTTAAAAGATCCTGAATCTCCTTCTGCTGATCTTGGGCTTCAACCCGCTCCACTTCCGAGACGGGCCGCCCGGTTTCGTTCCGCCCCTTCTTCCAGTCCCGGATGTAGCCGGGGACTTTGATGAAGGCGCACCCCCCGGTTCCGCAACAGGACGTTTCGATGCCGGCCATCCCTACAAGATAGAGCACCTCCTTCCCCCGATAAGGTAACTTCCCTTCCTCCGTAAAAAGATATCCCCCGCTGAAAAAATCAACTCTTTGATTCAGCTCTGGATGGACGAATTCAAATACTGACTCGGAAATGGCGAGGCCCTCCCAAAAATGCGTTCTTTGTGGCCGGCTCCTTTTGGATTCAGATCTCTTTTCCTCGGTTCCCTTTTTGCCCATCTTCCAGAAGGAGCAGGATGGACCGAAGAAATCGGTTCAGGGCCCTTAAATTTCAGTTCGCTGGTAGATGACTACCTCATAGCCCAAGACGTCTACCGTATATTGGACCGGTCCCAGGCGGATATCGAAAATCCGTCCGTCTTCCGCGTCATTTTCTTCCTGGGGAAAGGCTTTGGCTTCCAGCAGGTAATCCAGAATCTCCCGGATCTCTTTAAAAGTCAGGTCGAAGTCGGTGAAGATGTTGAACAAGAGATTCCGGTGGTGGAATGGATAAACTTCCATGTTTTTCCCTGGGAGAAATTTGGCCCCATCCTAGCAAAAAACAAAATCTCCATCAAGATTTTTTTCGATAGCGAACCGTACGCTTTCAAACTACTTGCCGCGCAGATACCGGAAGGGTCTTTGAGACGAGGGGGTGGGATTTGTTCCCTTGCCGTTGGCCAGCGTCCCCTAGGGGGGGAAAAGAGATATAGGAAAGCGGGGCGAGAGAAGGAATCGGCCTGATTTTGTTCGAGATGATTACCGGCAGAAGCCAGGAAAGAGAAAATACCCTTTCCTGGCCCCCAAATCCCGTCTCCAGCTTTTATTTCTGGTAAATCTCGGGGTTGAGAATATTGGGGGGAACGGCGCCCCGGATGACGGCCAATATATTATTCACCGCCCGCAGGGCCATCGCTTCCCGGGTCTCATCGGTGGCGCTGCCGATGTGGGGAACGAGGACGGTGTTTTCCATCTGGAGAAGCTCGGGGGTAACTTTGGGCTCGGCCTCGAAAACGTCCAGACCGGCTCCCGCAATCGTTCCGGAACGCAGTGCCACAACCAGGGCCTTTTCATCCACCACCGGCCCCCGGGAGGCGTTGATCAGGTAGGCGGTCTTTTTCATGAGGCCCAACTCTTCGGCGCCGATCAGGTGTTTCGTTTCCGGCGTGAGGGGAACATGGAGAGTCATGAAATCGGAGACCACAAGAAGGTCCCGCAGGGGCATGAATTGAAGCCGATGCTGCTGTTCGATGGCCGGGTCCAGGCGGCGGATGTCATAATAGACGATCTTCATGTTGAATCCCTGCCCCCGTCTGGCCACGGCCGACCCGATCCTTCCCAGCCCGATGATTCCCAGGGTTTTATCATGAACGTCCCCCCCGATCATTAGGCGGGGGGTCCAGCCCGTCCATTTTCCGGCCCGGACGAACCGGTCGGCCTCGGCAATCCGGCGGGCCACCCCCAGAATCAGGGCCAACGTCAGGTCCGCGGTGGTATCGGTCAGGACATCCGGGGTGTTGGTGGCGGCGATTTTGAGCCGCGTGGCCGCGGCCAGGTCGATATTGTTGAACCCCACGGCGTTATTGGCGACGATCTTCAGGTCTTTTCCCGCTTCCAGCAATTTGGCGGTCCAAGGGTCTCCCCCCATGGCCAGCACCCCCATTTTCCCGGGCAGGGAGGCCACGATCTCTTCCGGGGCCATGGACCGGTCCTCGGGGTTGAGGGTCACTTCGGCTTTCTCCCGGAGAAGCTGCAGAGGCCGCTCATAAATTTTCCGCGTCACCAGAACTTTGGGTTTCATGTTTCTCCTTTCATCCGATCCAGGGAATTCGACGGTAACCCTTTTTTCGTCTCAATCCCGTAGCTCTTGATCTTGCGGTGGAGATTGCTCCTTTCGATTCCGATCACCTCCGCGGTCTTGGAGATATTCTCCTCATTCTCCATGAGCTTTTTCAGGATGAACCGTTTTTCGAATTCCCGGCGTGCATCCCGGAGGAGATCGAAATCGAAGAAGGAGAATTCCAGGGGGGCCTTGGGCTGATCCCTCACCGGGTCGGGAACGTCCCGGGCGTCGATGACCGGCCCCCGGGTCATGATGACCATTCGCTCGACGATGTTCTTCAGCTCCCGCACATTGCCCGGCCAGGCGTAGGCCGTCAGAAAGTCCATGGCCTCCGGAGAGATCTTCTTGAGTTCCTTGTTATTCTCCAGGCAGAAGGCGGCGATGAAATACTCCACCAGCTGGGCGATGTCGGTCTTCCGCTCCCGCAGGGGGGGCACGGGTATGGGAATCACATTCAGCCGGTAGTAGAGGTCTTCGCGGAATTTGCCCTTCTGGATCTCCTCCATGAGGTCGCGGTTGGTCGCGGCGATGACCCGCACGTCCACATAGATCATCTCCGTTCCCCCGACCCGTTCAAACTTCTGCTCCTGGAGGATGCGCAGGATCTTGGCTTGGGTCTTCAGGCTCATGTCGGCGATTTCATCCAGGAAGAGGGTCCCTTCGTGGGCCAGGTCGAATTTTCCCCTTTTCTTGATCAGAGCGCCGGTAAAGGAGCCTTTCTCATGCCCGAAAAGCTCGCTCTCGATGAGCTCCTCGGGAATGGCCGCGCAGTTGACCTCCACAAAGGGTTTCTCTCCCCTCAGGCTCAGCCGATGGATTCCCCGGGCCACCAGTTCTTTGCCGGTCCCGTTTTCTCCGCTGATCAAGACCCACCCGTTGGTGGGGGCGACGATCTTGATTTGCTCTTTCAGCTTGACGATCTCCGGCGAATTCCCCACGATCTCGTATTTTCTCTCCACCTCCTGGCGGAGGACCCGGTTTTCCTGTTCCAGCTTGGAGAAGAGAATCGCGTTGTTGACCGCCAGGAGGACTTTCTCGAGGGAGAGGGGCTTCTCGATGAAGTCGTAAGCCCCCAGCTTGACGGCCTTCACCGCCAGCTCGATATTACCATGGCCCGAGATCATGATGACCGGCAGGTTGGGAATCTGCCCCTTCACCCTCTCCAGCACTTCGATTCCGTCCATTCCCGGCATCCAGATGTCCAGGAGGACCAGGTCGGGGGAATCGCTTTCCACCTGTTTCAGGGCCTGGGCTCCATCTTTGGCTTCCTGGACCTCATAGCCTTCATCCTTGAGAATTCCGTTCAAGGATTGACGGATCCGCTCTTCGTCATCGACAACTAGGATTTGCTTGGCCATAGGTTTTCCTGGGTAAAGATCAAAGATCTATCCTTTAGGAATTGTTATTCGTTACTCGTTACTCGTTGTTCATCGTTCATTGGTCATTGCTTGATGGGCAGTTCAATGATGAACCGGGATCCCCGCGGGAGGTTATCCTTCACCCGGATGTATCCGTGATGGTCCGAGATAATCGTACTGACGATGGCCAGCCCCAGCCCGGTCCCCGAAGGCTTGGTGGAAAAATACGGTTCAAAGATAAAGGGTTTGTCTTCCGGGGCCACGCCGCAGCCGTTGTCAGCCACCTCAACCCGGGCCAGGTTCATCAAGGGGTCCAGCTGGCTTTCGATGAGGATTTGCCCGCCCCCGTCCTTTCCCGCCACCGCATCCACGGCCGCCACCGCGTTATTCAGCAGATTCGCCATGACCCGCTTGATCTGTTCCTTGTCCAGGTTAAAGACCGGGATCCGGTCATCCGGCTTGAATTCGAAGCGGATGTTTTTGTGCCCCTCCTCGTGGAGCACCATCGCTTCCCGGATGATGTCGTTGAGGGGATTCGGGGTGGGGTTGGCCGCGGGCATGCGGGCGAAACTGGAGAACTCATTGACCAGGTTCTTCAGCTCCTCCACCTGGGTGATGATAGTTTTGGTGCATTCATCGAAGATGACCCCATCCTGTCCAAACTGGTTCAGGTACCGTTTTCGCAGACGTTGGGCCGAAAGCTGGATGGGGGTCAGGGGGTTCTTGATTTCGTGGGCGATCCGCCGGGCCACCTCCCGCCAGGCTTCCGCCCGCTGCGCTTTTTGCAGCTGGGTGAGATCGTCCACCACCACCACCATTCCCAGATACCGTTCTTCTTCATCCCGCAAAATGGCCACTTTCACCAGCAGGGTCAGCATATCGATGCGCACCCGGAGCTTGATCTGCCGGGTGATGGAGTGATTCTCCGCCCGGTTGACCGCGCGGACCAATTCATCGGCCAGCCGGAGATAATCGCCCTGGAGCAAATCGGTGTACGCCTTTCCCACCACCTGTGTCGCCTCGATTCCCAGGATCTTCTCCGCCGATCGGTTGATGGTCCGAATTCTTCCGGTGGAATCGAGGGAAATGACCCCCGTTCCCACGTCCCGGAGAACCACCTCCATGTATCTGCGTCGCTGTTCGAGCTCCAGGTTGCTCTTGCTGAGGTCGGCGTGAGCCTTCTCCACCTGGCTCTTGCTGGATTTCAAATCCCGGGTCATCTGATTGAAAGAGTCTACCAGCGTCCCGATCTCATCGCCCGAGGATTTCGGGATGGCGAAATCCAGGTTCCCTTTCACGATCTTCTGGATGCCCTCTACCAGTTTCTGGATCGGCTCGGTGATTCCCTTGGCCAGAAACAGGCCGAACCAGATGGCCACGAAAATAATCAGCACGGTAACCAGGGAGAGGGTGGCCAGATAGATGGAACGGATGGGGTGTTTGACCATCCGCAGCTGTTTATATTCCTCGAAGGCCGCGGAGATCTCCGAGACCCGGGAAACCAGGCTCTGGGGCACGAAATAGACCGCCACCAGAACCCCGATCACTTCCCTCGGGTTTTGGGGTGAGAAAACCGGAACCAGTCCCCGAATCAGATCTCCCTGCCCCACGGACTGGATCTTGGTGGCTTCTTTTCCCCGGAGCACCTCCTGGAGCACCTTCGATTCCAGGGGGGGAAAGGCGACCGAAGACAGGTTCGGGCTCCGGATCAAAAGCGGGCTGGTGAACTGGGGGGAGGACAGTTCAACCCCTCCCAGGTTGTATTCCGCTTGCTTGGCTCGTAAGTACTCCGCCAGCAGTTCCTGGTTCCCCTTGTCGAGCATCCTCTGCTGGGTGACCGCCTGGCTCATATGGCGGGCATGATAGAGAGCGTTGCCCGCCTGGTCCTGATAATAGACTTGGGCCACCACGAGGGATTCCTGCAGGGACCCCTCCACCTGGATGCTGAACCAGTTCTCGATGCTGCTGGTGATAAAATAGGTTGCGATCAAAAAGAGCAGGATGGTGGGCGCAAGGGACAGGGTGATAAAGGCCACGACCAATTTGGTCTTGAGCTTGGCCCCCAGTAATTTCTTCTTTCTTTCAAAAACCAGCTTGGTTACATTGCGCAGGATAAGGAGGATGAGAAGAAGAAGAAGGAGGATATTGAGACCGATGAGGAAGATGACCAGAACGTTACTCGGAAAGGGTGCCTGGACTTTCCAAGTGGAGATATTCAAGAGTTTCAATATCTTACCTGATACTGGGGGAAAAAGCAAGGACCGATCTGGAAAGAGGCGATCGGAGCCCCAAAGGATGCCTTTGCTCCGAGGGCATCTTTCTCCCGGCAATAACCCCTCGCCATGGGAAAAACGGTGGCAGGATCTCTCGAAAGGAGACCTGAAATTAGTGGGTTGGGGGGTTGATCTGCAGGCTTCGAACCTCTTCCTCGCTCGAAAACTCTCTGAGATCGAACCATTCTTTATGGGAAAGAAGTTTGTGGATCAGCTTGTGATTCAAGGTATGGCCGGACTTATAACCGATGAAGTGGCCGATGACCTGCGCCCCCATGAGCCACAGGTCCCCGATGGAGTCCAGGATCTTGTGCCGGACGAATTCATCGGCAAAGCGAAGCCCGCCTTCGTTCAGGACCCCCGATTCCCCGACAACCACCGCGTTTTCCAGGGACCCCCCTCGGGCAAATCCTCTGGCCTTCAGGGTTTCATATTCTCGGAGGAAGCCAAAAGTCCGGGCCCGGCAGATTTCCCGTTCAAAGTTCCCGTTGGAGATCTGGATGAGGTAGAACTGGTTGGAAATGAGAGGGTGCCGGAAATCGATGGTGTAGGACAATTTGAAATCATTGCTGGGCAGAAAGGTGGCCTGACGGTCCCCGTCGGTAACCGTTACCGGATGCTTGACGATGATGAACTTCTTCGATCGATCCTGGACCCGGACCCCGGCGTTTTTCAGGAGAGCATTAAAGGGCCCGGAGCTCCCGTCCATGATCGGCACTTCGGGAGCATCCAATTCCACTTCCGCGTTGTCCACTCCCAGCCCGGCAAAGGCCGCCATGAGGTGTTCCACGGTGGAAACTTTCACTCCCTCCTGAGAGATGGTGGTGGCCAGGGTGGCGTCGCTGACATTGTCGATGTGCGCGCGAATCCTGACTTCTTTCTCCACATCCCGGCGGATGAAAACGATTCCGGTGTCGGGAACGGCCGGGCGGATGGTCATATGAGTCGGCAGGCCAGTGTGTAAACCGACTCCCGAACAGAGCACGGGTTGTTTCAACGTGGTTTGAAATATCATCAAGGGGACTCCTCTTAAAATTTCATAAATTCACTCCCTTTTTAGCAATTTTAATGCCATAACCTCCAAAAATTCTTAATTTTTTATAGGAAGGCGGAAAAGGCCTAAGACGTTCTAATAATGGAAGTTTTATCTTCTCTGAACATCCTGCCCGGGGATTTTTCGCCTAAATCGATCGGAATACCAAAAAAAATGTGGCAAACCTGACACAATCTTTTTGGGGGGCTATTGTTTTTTTGCAACCTTTCACCCCGAAACGGGAAAAATAGGTTGGTTCAGGCGCTTTTCCCACTTCTTTCCGCGGGATTCCTGCCCGGGGCAGGATTCTGACCGCCCTTCTCCGTTTTTTTCAGGATCTGGTGAAGGTAGAGGGAAAGACCCAGAGCCATGAGAACGATGGCCACCTGCAAAAGAATCTTCCAGGGGATCTTCTTCTTCTCCCGCGGAGGGATCCTCTCCGCCCATTCGGGTTCGGGTTCGGTTGCCTCTTCGGTTGGACCGCCCGGCCCCGGGAAGAGGGGCATCTGCCGGAACTTTTCCTTTCGGCCGGCCAGCTCGGACTGGATGCGGTAGCGCCGTAAAACCTCGTCCCGGTCCAGCCCCACGTGGCGGGCAAAACCACGCAGGAAGCCCGGGATGAATTCCCGCTGGGGGATGAATGCGAAATCATCCCGTTCCAGCGCCTCCAGAATGGGGAGGCTGATGCGGGTGCCCTTGGAAAGCTCCTCCAGGGAGATACTCCTGGATTCCCGCTCCCGCCTCAGGTACTGGCCCAATGTCTCCGCGTAGCGTCCAGGCATGGTGAACCGAAGGGTGAAGGACTTTGGGACCCCCTCGATGATTTCCTTGGGGAGTCAATCGTTTATAACACGGACTCTCACCCCGCGCCAACAAAATCTTGACAAAAGGGAATGATCTTGGTATTCATCCTATTCAATTCCAGCCTGGAGGGACGCTGATGGCCATTGATCCCGGGATCGATAAATTGCTGAAGGAACTGGATGAGCGTAAAAAAAAGATTGAGCTCGGCGGGGGAGCGGACAAGATTGAAAAGCAGCACCGGGCGGGAAAGCTGACCGCCAGAGAACGAATCCTCAAGCTCCTGGACCCGGATAGCTTCGTGGAAACGGATATGTTCGTCCATCACCGCTGTGAATATTTTGGGATGACCAAGGTAGAGGCGCCGGATGACGGAGTGGTCACCGGATACGGGGCCATAGACGGGAGGCAGATCTTCATTTTCTCCCAGGACTTCACCGTCCTGGGGGGGTCGCTGGGAGAAGCTCATGCCAGCAAGATCGTGAAGATCATGGACTTGGCGGCCAAAGTGGGAGCCCCCCTGATCGGAATCAATGATTCGGGCGGGGGACGAATCCAGGAGGGGATTGATGCCCTGAAGGGCTACTCCCAACTCTTCTACCGCAATTCAATCTATTCGGGGGTGATGCCCCAGATTTCCGCCATCCTGGGTCCCTGCGCCGGGGGGGCGGTTTACTCCCCCGCCATCACCGATTTCATTTTCATGACCGAGGGGATCAGCCGCATGTTCTTGACCGGGCCCAACGTCATCAAGGAGGTAACCGGAGAGGAGATCAGCGACGAAGAACTGGGGGGGGCCAAGGTTCATAATTCGATCAGCGGGGTGGCCCATTTTTACTCCCAGACGGAAGAGGAATGCTTTCAGCAGATTCGTCGCCTGATGACCTTTTTGCCCGCCAGCAACCGGGAAAAAGCGCCCGTCCGCTACTCCGGGGACCCCCTGGACCGGAGGAATGAAAAGCTTTTCCAGGTTGTTCCGGTGAACGGGAAACGGCCTTACAATGTGATCAAGGTCATTGAAGAAATCGTCGACGACAACGATTTTTTCGAGGTCCATCAGCACTGGGCCCGAAACATGGTGGTGGGATTCGCCCGCATCCACGGCCATTCCATCGGGGTGATCGCCAATCAGCCGATGGTGCTGGCCGGCACTCTGGATATCAACGCTTCGGACAAAGCCGCCCGGTTCGTCCGCTTCTGCGACTGCTTCAACATTCCCCTGCTGACGCTCGTCGACACCCCGGCCTTCCTGCCCGGGAAGGCCGCGGAGTTTGCCGGCATCATCCGCCACGGGGCCAAGATTCTCTTCGCCTATTCGGAGGCCACGGTTCCTAAAATCACCCTGGTTTTGCGCAAGGGGTATGGGGGCGGATATGTGGCCATGTGCCACCCCGAACTGGGGACGGATGCGGTCTTCGCCTGGCCCATGGCCGAGATCGCCATGATGGGAGCGGAAGGAGCGGCCAACATCGTCTCCCGGAAAGAAATCGAGAAAGCCCCCGACCCGGAGAAGAAACGGCAGGAGAAAATCCAGGAGTACCGTGCCCAGTTCTCCAACCCCTACGCTTCGGGGCGGCGGGGATATGTAAATTATATCATCCGACCCGATGAGACCCGGAAGATGATCGGCCGGGCTTTCGAAATGCTCTGGGACAAGCAGGAGGAACGGCCCAAGAAGAAGCACGGATCGATCCCCCTGTAAAAAGCTCATGGCTCATGGCTGATAGCCCAGGTATTTTTTCCATGAGCTATGAGCTACGAGCCATGAGCTGCTTTTTCAAGCGTAGTATCTGTAAATGGCTTCCGCCACGCAGGCCGGTTTGTCCTTTCCTTCCACCTCAAACTGCAGGTTGAAAGTCGCCTGAACACCCCCCTTGATCTCTTCGATTAAGCCGAGCGTGGCCCGCACCCTGACCTTCGAAGGGACGGGGACCGGGGAAGTGAAACGGAGTTTATTCAACCCGTAGTTGACCCCCATCTTCTTCTCTTTGATATCCATGACATTAGCCAGCAGGTAAGGGGCCAGGCTCAGGGTGTAATATCCGTGGGCGATGGGACCCCCGAAAGGCGACTCCCGTTTGGCCCGCTCCACGTCGATGTGGATCCACTGGTGATCCAGCGTGGCATCGGCAAACATATTGATGGCCTGTTGGGTCACCGGATGCCAGTCGCTCACTCCGACCTCCTGCCCCACCATCTTTCTCAGCTCTTCCAGATTCTGAATCATTCTCTTAGCCATGAAGTCCTCCTTTTTTTCCGAGTCGGTAAAAAATTTTTTAATGGGGCATAGATGAACACAGATAAACACAAATCAAAATAACCAAATAAAAAATCCTTATTATTATCTGTGTCATCTGTGTTCATCTGTGTCCAAACAAATGTTGATCCTTTCTTGCGATTTTTTTCAGCCCATCCGTAAGTAACGCGGATTTCGGGGTTCGTTGACCACGTCCGGGGGCTGCTCGCCCCGCAGGGCGCAGGCGACCCGTTCGGACGCTCCCCAGGACATTCGGTACCGGGCCTCATCGCTCAGGCCGGCAATATGGGGGGTGGATATGATCTTCGGATGCGATCTCACCATGGGACCGGCGGGGGGTTCCGTTTCAAAAACATCGATCCCCGCCCCGGCCAGGACCCCGTCATCCAGAGCTTTGACCAGCGTCCCATCGTCCACAATTCCCCCGCGGGCGGTGTTGATCAGGAGGGCCGATTTTTTCATCAGGGAAAGCTCGTGGGCGCCGATCATCATCCGGGTCTCCTCGGTGAGGGGAGTGTGGAGAGTTAAAAAATCAGCCCGGGAAATCGCTTCCTGCCGGGAAACCGGTTTCGCCCCGGCCTCCCGGAAAGCTTGATCCGGCAGGTAAGGGTCGCAGGCCAAAACCTCCATTCCGAAGGCCACCCCCAGCTTGCTCACCCGGCTTCCGATCCGGCCGAGCCCGATGATGGACAGGGTTTTGCCGCGCAGATCAAACCCCCAGAATTCGGGCAGCCTCCACCCTCCCCTTCTCATCTCTTCCCACGCATGGGGAATGCGGCGGATCAGGGCCAGGATGAGGCCAAAGGTAAATTCAGCCACGGCGTCGGCGTTCACCCCGGGAATGTTCGTTACCAGGATTCCCATTTCGTCGGCGGCCTGGAGATCGATGTTGTTGTATCCCACCCCGTGAGCGGCCACGATCACCAGGCATGGCGCCTTCTCCATGATCCGGGACGTCACCGGGGTCAATCCCGGGATGAGGGCGTGGGCGGTCCCGATTTCCGACAGGAACCGGTCATCGGCCCGATCCGGCAGAAATTGAACCTCAACGCCCATCTCTTCCAGAAGCTTTACCTTTGCTCCATAAAAGGAATTGGTGGTGACGATAACCTTTTCCCTTGCCGGACCCATGAGAATATTACTCTCGACCCTTTTGATTCAGAAATATAACCACAGAGCACGCAGAGGCCACAGAGACAAATCCCGATTTCCAAGCGCCAAATCCCAAATAAAAAGAAACTCCCAAAATATCAAACCCCAACTCCCCGCTCTTCCGGCTTTTGGAATTTGGAATTTGGGATTTGAAGTTTGGAATTTTTTTCTAACCTAAACTTGCTCTGCGGTTCAGTCTTTGGCCTTTAATGCCTTCCCCAGTTCGAACCCCCGCCTCAAGGCCGCCTTACTGGTATCCAGGGCCTTGGCGGACATGCGCCCGCTCAGGGTCTCTTCCAGCGCCTTCAGGCTTACCCAGCCGGTTACGGCGGCCATGGCCCCCAGCATGATCATGTTGGCCGCCACCCGGTCCTTGAGCTCTTCCTCCGCGATCCGGGTCGCCTCGATGGCCAGCACCGGCGGCGAATGATCGGGAGTCCTGGAAACCAGGGTCTTATCCACCATAACCAGGGTTCTCCCCT
>JAPLIW010000219.1 GCA_026388915.1 Deltaproteobacteria bacterium | reverse complement strand
TCTATGTCGACGGTATATTCGTTTTCATCGGACAGAACCCAAACACCGGACTTTTTCACGGCATCGTGAATTTGGACGCAAATGGCTATGTCATAGCTGGACCTAACATGGGAACAGACGTTCCCGGTGTATACGCCGCAGGAGATGTGGTTCAGAAGAGTTACAGATACCTAACCACGGCCATGGCGGACGGCACGATCGCGGCCTTGGCCGCTGAGAAGTACATCAGAGCTACGATAGAGAGCGAAGTGCGGGCGACGCGGGTCATCGCGGACCCCAATGCGCCCATTAGGTTGTAAGAATAGATACCCCGGGCTTACGCCCGTGGTACTTGAAAAAATATCAAGCGCATTAATTTTTTGGCATTCACCCACGGGCTTTCACCCGTGGGCCTCTGCAATTTTTGATAGGTAGCAAAGGCAAGGTTATATTAACCACTGGGTGCGAGTTCTTATGCCAGATGTTATGGGAAGGCGAAGGTAGTGAGTCCTGTTCCTATCCTGATTCCTTGGGTATCTTAAAACAGAAAGGAGAATGTAAAAATGAAGAGAGCACTTTTTTGGTCATTTTTTTTAACCATTATGCTGGCTATCACGTCTTCGGTATCAGCTGAATATCCTGATAAGCCAATTAATTGCGTCGTTTCCTTTGAGGCTGGCGGTACGACGGATATTGCTGCTCGCAGCATGGCTGATCTGACCAGCAAAATTTTGGGACAACCCATGGTGGTCATAAATAAAGCAGGGGGGACAGGGTCAGTAGCTTTAGCGAGTGTAAAGAAAGAGAAACCAGATGGGTATAACATTGTCATTGTTGCAGGGGGGATTTTCATAAGCCAGCACATGCGGCAGCTTCCTTTCGACATCCTGAAGGACTTCACGCCCATCATTCAATGGGGGGAGTACCCCACGCCCGTTCTGGTAAGAGATGATTCTCCTTGGAAAACTTTTAAGGAACTTGTAGAATATGCCAAAGCTAATCCAGGAAAAATAAGATATGGGACTTCAGGATCGGGGTCAATTTTTCATCTGGCAATGGAAACTTTCGCCTTACAAGAAGGGATCAAGTGGACCCATATACCTTTTAAAGGCGGTCATCCTGCAGCTATGGCCTTATTGGGTGGGCACATTGAGGTCATGGTTTGCGCGATCGATTTCAAATCATTCATCCGTCCTGGCCAATTGAGGTTCCTTTCCTCCTTTGGGCAATCACGCCTGCCCAGTTTTCCGGAAATCCCCACATGGAAAGAACTTGGTTACAATATTGAGATGATCCATCCGGCTGGTTGGGTTGGTCCTAAAGGCCTCCCAAAGGTAGTGGTCGATAAACTTCATGGAGCTTTTAAAGAGGCCATTGAGAAACCTGAATTCAAAAAACTCATGAAAGATATTGAATTCCCCATTAATTACCGCAACCCACAAGATCTTGGTTTGCTCATGAAGGAACTTACCGAATATTATAGAAAGCTTGTCAAACAAGCCGGATTAGATAAAAAGGAGTAAAGAATTTGAACAACGATCAGGTAAGTAGTGGCATCTGGTTCTTTATTGGTGTGACCATTTGCCTAGCTTCCCTTCAGTACAGAATAGGGACACTTTCTTCACCAGGCTCGGGGTTCATGCCATTTCTAAGTGGCTTAGCCATAGGCTTTTTCTCAATAATCGGATTCATTCATGCCACGATACGGAAAAATAGGGGCGAAATATGGACTAGTATTCTGCGGGCCGTGCGTTGGGAGAAAGCCTTAATTATAATAGTTTCTCTTTTTGCCTATGGTTTCCTTATGGAAACCATAGGTTTTTTCCTTTGTACATTCCTTTTTATCGGCTTTTTACTCCGGGTAATTGTTCCCCACCGATGGTTATGGGTGAGTGGGGGGAGCCTTCTAATCTCCGTTGCCTCCTACATTGTTTTTGAAGTCCTCTTAAGAGCTCAAATGCCGAAAGGTTTTTGGGGGTTTTGAACGGTGGATTTTTTCAACTCAGCCCTGATGGGCTTCCAATTGGCTTTTCAACCCATCAATTTCCTATTTTGTTTCACAGGTGTGTTCATCGGAACTCTTGTCGGGGTATTACCAGGGTTGGGCCCGGTTGCGGCCATGTCGCTTCTTTTGCCAGTCACCTTCAATGTTGCTCCCGTTTCGGCCATCATCGTGCTATCCGGGATTTATTATGGTGCGATGTATGGAGGTTCGACCACATCCATCTTGGTCAATATACCGGGGGAGGCGGC
>JAPLIW010000530.1 GCA_026388915.1 Deltaproteobacteria bacterium | reverse complement strand
GGGCTACATCGACTCCCACACCCACCTTATTTTCGCCGGGACCCGGGAGAAGGAATTCGAGCTCCGCCTTCAGGGGGCCTCCTATCAGGAGATTGCCGCCAAGGGGGGCGGGATCAAATCCACGGTGGAAAAAACCCGCGGGGCAAGCAAGGAGGAGTTGGTCCAGATCGGAAGAAAGAACCTGGACTCCATGCTTTCCCTGGGCACGACCACCGTGGAGGCGAAGACCGGCTATGGCCTTTCCACCAAAGACGAAATCAAGATGCTGGAAGCCCTGCGGGATTTGGGTCGCGAACATCCGGTGGAGGTCGTGCCGACCTTTTTGGGGGCCCATGAGATTCCGCCGGAATATGCCGGGAAAACGGAAGACTACGTCCGGCTGGTCATCGAGGAGATGATCCCGGCGGTGGCTGAAAAACATTTAGCCGTCTTCTGCGATGTCTTCTGCGAGAAAGGAGTCTTTTCCCCGGACCAGTCTCGCCGGATCCTGGAGGCGGGAAAACGTTTTGGCCTGATTCCCAAGCTTCACGCCGACGAGCTGACCCCCCTGGGCGGGGCGGAACTGGCCGCCGAGGTCGGAGCCGTCTCCGCCGACCACCTCCTCTTCATCAGCGAGAAAGGGATGGAAGCCATGGCGGAGAAAGGGGTGGTGGCCACCCTGCTCCCCGGGACCGCTTTCTTTCTCTTCCTGGGCCGCTACGCCCCCGCCCGCCGGATGATCTCCCGGGGGGTCACCGTGGCCCTGGCCTCGGATTTCAACCCGGGGTCCTGCATGACCGAATCCCTCCCCCTGATCACCACCATCGCCTGCACCCAGATGCGCATGATCCCGGCCGAAGCCATTTTGGGAATTACTCTCCACGCTGCCAAGGCCCTGAGAAAGGAAAAAGCCATCGGCAGCCTCGACCCCGGAAAGCAGGCCGACCTGGTGCTCCTGGACATCCCCGACTACCGCCACCTCTCCTACCACTTTGGCGTGAATCACGTCTGGAAGGTAGTCAAAAAGGGCCGGGTCGTGTGGGAGGCCGAATCTTCCCATTCCACGATGCGCGTCGACCCGCGGTAGCATGTCTTCCGGTCTGGGTGAGAATGCTGAAAGTCCCCTACCTCATTCTCTTCCCCCTGATTGTCCTCTTCTGCGTGGTGGGAGCCTACAGCCTGAACAACTCGGCTTCGGATATCCTGGTGATGACTGGGTTTGGCATCGCGGGCTACCTGATGAAGAAGCTGAAGTACGAAGGGGCCCAGGCTCCGCCGCAAAAAGCCGGACGCGGGAGAAATCATCTGAAATTTTTTCAGTGGAAGACCCGGGTGCAGACAGGGTAGGATAGGAGGAAGAGACCGCTCCTGCGGAAAGGGAACTTATTATTCCAATGGTGAAAGGAGAAAAGAAGATGAGAAGGACTCGAATCGGGTTGGGGGCCCTCATCCTGGCGGTGGGGCTCTTTCTGGCGGCGCCTTCCGTAAGCGTCGCGGCACCGGTGGAAATCAATGTTTGGAGCGCCTTTCCCGAGCTGCACGATCAGGTGACCTGGATCGCCGGCAAGTACATGGAAAAGAATAAGAACGTGAAGGTCAAGACCACCCTCTTCCCTCAGCGGGCTCTGGAGGAGAAGGTGGCCGTGGCCCTGCCGGCCGGTCAGGCAGCGGATTTAATCGAACTGGATAAAATGGCTCTATACCCTTATTACGTGGCCGGCCACCTGGCCCCCCTGCCTAAGGACGTAACCGAATGGGTGAAGAAAAACTTTCCCGATTACTCCGTCACCTCGGTGACCTCGGATAAAGGCGAAATCTTCACCTTCCCCTGGCTCAACAGCTTGAAATTGATGTTTTACAACAAGGACCATTTCAAGGAAGCGGGAATCACCAAAACCCCGGACACCATCGAAGAAATGATGGAGATGGCCAAGAAGCTCACCAAGCGGGATGCCAAGGGGAATCTCACCCGGGCGGGTTTCGACCTCCGGCTCTCCGGGGGCGGGTTTGGGACCTCCCAGAAGTACTGGACCCAGGTCATGATCCCCTACGGGGCCAAGGTCCTGGAGAAGGCGGGGGATAAATGGAAAGCCGGCTATGATAATGGAGCCGGGCGCAAGGCTCTCCAGTATTACCTCGATGCCGTTTACAAGAACAAGGTGGACAGCCTGGACTTCAAGTCCGACGCCGAGGCCTTCGGC
>JAPLIW010000610.1 GCA_026388915.1 Deltaproteobacteria bacterium | reverse complement strand
CCTTCAACTGGTACGTGGGGCCGGAAAAGCCCGAGCTTCTCATGGTCACCTCCGGGAGCGGCTGGTTCTACTCCCAGGAGGCAGTGAGGACCCTGGACCTTCAGGACCGGGTGGGAATCCTCAAGGTGGGAACCACCTGGCCCCTGCCCTCCAAGCTTCTGGTCAAACACATGGCCAACGCCAAGCGGGTCCTTTTCGTCGAGGAAGTCGACCCCTTCCTGGAAAACAACGTGAAGGAGCTGGCCGCCGAGTGGTCCCCCGAGATCGGCTCCTGGAACTTCTACGGGAAAAGCTCCGGGCACGTCCATCCCTTCGGAGAGATCAACCCCGATCTGATCATCAATGCCCTGTCCAAGGTCATGGATAAACCCTACGCCCCCCGGGAGGCGAACTACGGCAAGAAGGCCCTGGAGATGACCAAGTCCCTGGTTCCCAACCGGGATTTGGGCTTCTGTGCCGGCTGCCCCCACCGGGCGACTTTCTGGGCCATCAAGAACGCCCTCAAGTTGGACGGGCGCGGAGGGTTCGTGACCGGGGACATCGGCTGCTACTCCATCGGCCTGGGCCCGGCCGGCTTCTTCCAGCTCAAGACCATGCACGCCATGGGCTCGGGAACCGGCCTGGCCACCGGTTTCGGCCAGCTGAAACCGTTCGGGTTCAACCAGCCCGTGCTCTCGGTCTGCGGGGATTCCACCTTTTTCCATGCGGCCATCCCCGCCCTGATCAGCGGAGTGTACAACCAGTCCAATTTCGTCATGGTGGTCATGGACAACAGCGCCACGGCCATGACCGGATTCCAGCCCCACGCGGGGACCGGGGAGACGGCCACCGGATCGCCGGCGCCCGTGGTGGACATCGAAAAGCTCTGCTCTTCCCTGGGCGTGCGGGTGGAGACCTGCGATCCCTTCGACCTCCAGGCCACCCTGGACAAAGTCCTGGACCTGGTCAGCCAGGAGGGAGGGGTCCGGGTCCTCATCTCGCGGCGGAAATGCGCCCTGGTCAAGGCCAAAGGAGAGAAGGCGGCTTACCAGGTCCGCGTGGACCCGGAAAAGTGCATGGGAGAGTCCTGCGGCTGCGCCCGGATCTGCACCCGGATTTTCAAGTGCCCGGGGCTGATCTGGGACAAAGAAAAGGGGAAATCCCAGGTTGACGAGGTCATCTGCACCGGCTGCGGGGTCTGCGCCGACATCTGTCCGCAATCGGCCATCATCAGAGAGGAAAACAAATGAACCTAACCAAGGATCCCTTGAATTTGATCATTGCCGGGGTGGGAGGCCAGGGAAATGTTCTGGCCTCGCAGCTGGTCGGCCGGGCCCTGGTGCGGGAGAATTACTATGTAACCATCGGCGACACCTACGGGGCTTCCCAGCGGGGCGGGGCGGTGATGAGCCACCTGCGCATCTCCAGGGACTCCCAGTTCAGCCCTCTCATCCCCGAGGGGCAGGCCGACATCATCGTGGCCCTGGAGCCGGTGGAAGCGCTGCGGGTCATCGCCCAGTACGGCAACCCTTCCACTTCCGCGGTCATCAACTCCCGGCCCATCTACCCCACCACCGTGACCGTGGGGGATGCGGAATATCCCTCCATGGACAAGATCAGGGCGACCATGCAGGAACTGGCCCGGAAATCCTGGTTCGTGGATGCCACGGAAATCGCCCTTTCCCTGGGCTCCCCCATCTTCACCAATATCATCATGGTGGGGGCCCTGGCCGGGACCGGACTTTTGCCGGTGGGCAAGAAAACGTTTGAAGAAATGATTCAGGAAAGCTTCCCGGGGCCCCACCTGGAGGTGAATTTGAAGGCCTTCGCGCAGGGGATGGGACTGGTCAAAGGATAGCGCGGGTTTCAGGCTTCGCCCGGGTGCCAGGCCCGGGGGCAAGGGCCTGGTACTCAAAAATCATGAGGCACCCTCTATTCCAAGGAGCGGGCGGGCCAACCGTTCTCGCACCCCGTGGAAAGTTCCTCTCTCGGTAGGGACGACCGGCCGGTCGTCCGATCAGCCCGCCTCATCCTGCGGAAAGTAGTCCGAAGCCTCCAAAGAAAGTGCTCGCCCGGCCGATGCTTTTTGAGTACCAGGCCCTTGCCCCCAGGCCACAACACAGGTATGATTCCTGCATTCCAATTTGTTTGCTCTGCGGTGATATTCTTTAATTCACTCCCGGAGAGCACAAATGCAAGATAGATTTCTTTAATTTCCCAAGCAGCAAAAAGTGCAGGAGAGGTGAGGAATATGGAAAAATTGATTTTGGACGTGGTGGCCAGAAGCGCCGAGGAGTTGATCAAACACACCAAGGGCCCGGGGACGAGGTATGTCTTTTCCGACCACAAGAATAATCCCGAGGGCAACATCTACGTCATCATGCGCACGGTGGAAAATGTGGATCAGCCGGACATGCATATCGAGGCGCACAGCCATGAATTTGAAAGCCTGTTCATTTTCAAGGGATACAACCCGGACATGTCCGGATTGGTGGTGGAAGTTTTGCTGGGTGAGAAATGGCACCGGATCGAGTCTCCCAAGACCGTGCGAATTCCCCCCGGGGTGAACCACAATTACCGGTTTATCAAGGGATCGGGGGAATACTGGAATATCGTCCTGACTCCGGGAGCGGAATACAACAAGACCGTCAGATAGGTTACCACCCGGAAACTCCTTCCCCCCTCGCGGGAGAGAGTCGGCCCTGCACCACGTAGGGTGCAGGACAAAGCCCTGAACCTTAAATGGTTCAGGGGGTGAGGGGGAAGGTCCTGCCAGGGGGGAGTTGAATAATATGGGATATACGATTGCTGAGAAGATTTTGGCGGAGAAGTCGGGAGTGGAGGCGAAGGCCGGCCAATTGGTGGTGGCGGATATCGACGTCATCATGGCCCATGATTCTTTGGGCCCCATGGCCCTGGAAGCTCTCGCCGAAATGGGGGATATCGTCATCCCCCACGCGGAGAGGATCTGCTTTATGAACGACCATCTGGTCCCCGCCCCGGCCCGAAACTACGCTCAGATGCAAAAGCAGATGCGGGATTTTGCGAGGAAGTGGGGAATCCGGCAGCATGGAGTGGGGGAAGGCATCTGCCATCAACTGCTGGTGGAAAAAGAGGTGAGACCCGGGCAGATCGCCATCGGCACGGATTCTCACACCTGTATGGCCGGGGCCTTGAATGCCTTTGCCACGGGCGTGGGGTCCACGGATGTGGCCGCCGCCATGGCCACGGGGCAGTTGTGGTTTAAGGTGCCCGAGACGATCAAGATCCTGCTGCAGGGAGCCCTGCCCCCGGGAGTTTTCGCCAAAGACCTGATTCTATTCTTGATCGGAAAACTTACCGAAGATGGGGCCAATTACCAAGCAGTGGAGCTGACGGGGGAGATCATCCCCTCGCTCTCCATGGGGAGCCGGTTCACCATCTGCAACATGGGAATCGAGATGGGCGCCAAGGCGGCGATCATGGAAGCGGACGAGGCAACCCGCCAGTGGCTGCGAAGAAACGGAGTGAAAGGAGAAATCAAAGGGGTGAAGGCGGATGCCGACGCGGTTTACAGCCGGGTCCTCGAGTTTCAGGTGGGCCGGCTGGAGCCGCAGATCGCCAAACCCCACAAGGTGGACAATGTCGTTCCCCTCCAAGAAGCCGCCGGGACTCCGATTCACGAGGTGGTGATCGGGACCTGCACCAATGGCCGGCTGGAAGATCTGGAAACCGCCGCGGCGATTCTCAAGGGCAGGCGGATCGCCCCGGACATGAGGCTGATCGTGATTCCCGCCTCCCGCTCGGTCCTCCTGGAGGCGATGGATCAAGGGGTGATGCGGACGCTGGTGGAGGCCGGGGCCATGGTCCTGGCCCCGGGATGCGGACCCTGCGTGGGGGTCCATGGCGGGATTCCGGCGGACGGGGAGAATGTCCTGTCCACGGCCAACCGTAACTTTAAAGGAAGAATGGGCAACCCGAATGCCAATATCTTCCTGGGTTCGCCCGCGGCCGCGGCCGCGGCGGCCCTGGAGGGAAAAATCGCCGACCCCCGCAAATACCTCGGGTAAAAAGGAAGGAACCATGGACTTGAAGGGAAAAGCGCACAAGTTCGGGGATGATATCAACACCGATTACATCATGAGCAGCCGGCACCGCACCCAGACCCTGGATTACAAGCAGCTGGCCGAACACCTGATGGAAGACATCCGGCCGGGCTTCTACGCCAACGTCCAGCCCGGGGATTTCATCGTGGCGGGGAAGAATTTTGGGTGCGGGTCTTCCCGGGAGTACGCCCCCAAGATCATCAAAGCCGGGGGGATTGCCGCGATTCTGGCCAAAACGTTTGCCCGCATTTTCTACCGCAATGCCATTAATCTGGGGCTGCCCTTGATCGAATGCGATACGGATCAGATAAGCGAGGGCGATGTTTTGAGGGTGAATCTCGCCCGGGGAGAGGTTTTTAATGAAACCCGCGGCGGTTCGATTCAGGCCAATCCCATGCCCGAGTTTATGGTCACTCTTCTGAATGAAGGGGGAACGGCAAATTTCATCCGTAAACACGGGAAATTCCAGGTGCCGAAGGTGCTTGTTTCCCCTTGACAACCTTCGAGTTTGAAGGTTACTTTTTATGCATATTGCCTAACCCGGCATAGCCGGAACCAAACAGGATGTTGTTGGGGCGGCCCTATGTGGCCGCCCGCAGGATGGGCAACCACGCAGGGTTGCCCCTACAATTTGTGACCAGTTTGGCGTCAATTTAACCGGTAAGGGACTACGCCTCTTCCGGGACTCCGCCCGGAAGGGGTGGCCCCTGCGG
>JAPLIW010000707.1 GCA_026388915.1 Deltaproteobacteria bacterium | reverse complement strand
CAAGCGTTATGCAGAAGTGGCCAAGATCTGCTCGGAAGCGCTGACCAATTACGTGGAAGATGTGAGGGCGAAGAAATTCCCCGAGCCCAAGCACATCTACCCCATGATTCCGGAGGAGCTGATCAAGTTCAAGGAATGGACCGCCAGTCAAAAAAAAGGAAAAAAATAAAAACGACCGTCACGCCCCCAGGCGTGACTCGAGGACCGTCCCGCCTTTTGCGGGACTCGAGGAGCACCACGCGCGAGGCGTGGCTTGAGGCAAAAGCCCCCAGGGGGCTGATCGCTGATGGCTCATAGCTCATGGCTGAAGGCGAAAATTAAAAAGAAAAATTCTGCGGACAACGCATAGCGGATTGCTTTAGGGTAAACGACTACGAGATGATACGAAAGCACGATTAGAACGAATAGAGGAGGATCCAACCAATGGCTAAGGTAAGCAAAACTTCCAAGACCGCTAAGAAAATCACCAAGAAAGTCAGAGCTCCCAAAGCCCTGAAAGCTTCCAAGGCCGCGAAACGAGCAAAAGGGCCCAAAGCAGCGAAAACTTCGGCCGCCCCGCGAATCAAGGGAACCCCCTGGAAGACGGACAAGTGGTTCGTCAGCCCCTGGAACTACGAACCCGAGGTGGTAAAACAGTTCAAGTTCCCCCCGGCCAAGGACATCAAGATCCACGACATTACCCTGCGGGACGGGGAACAGCAGGCGGGCATCGCCTACAGTCTGGAGGATAAGCTCAGAATCGCCAGGGCCCTGGCCGAAGCCGGGGTGCACCGGATCGAGACGGGAATGCCCGCGGTGTCGAAGGTCGATGAAGCAGCCATCAAGGAGATCGTCCAGGCAAATTTTGGCCCGGACATATTCGCCTTTTCCCGGTGCATGGTCTCGGATGTGAAACTGGCCAAGGAGTGCGGGGTCAAAGGGGTGGTGGTGGAGATCCCCTCCAGCGAACACATCATCAAACACGCTTACGGCTGGGACCTGCAGAAGGCCATCGACCTATCGATCGAGGCCACCCTGCTCTGCAAAGAATTGGGGCTTTACACGGTCTGGTTCCCCATCGATGCCTCGCGGGCGGACCTGAATTGGTTTTTGGACCTGATTGAAGAGATTTCCACCAAGGGGCATATGGACGCCCTTGCCGTGGTGGATACGTTTGGGGGAATTTCCCCCCATGCGGTTCCGTACCTGATCAAAAAGATCCGGGAACGGGTCAAAAAGCCGCTCGAACCCCATTTTCATGACGACTTCGGCATGGGAGTGGCCAACACCCTCATGGCCCTGGCCTGCGGTTGCACCGTGGCCCACACCACGGTTACCGGCATCGGGGAGAGGGCGGGCAACGCGGCCATGGAGGAGCTGGTCCTGGCGCTCTTGACCATGTATGGGATCGACATCGGGATCAAAACGGAAAAGTTTTATTCCCTCTCCAAGCTGGTGCGCGAACTCTCCTGCACCACGATTCCTTCCAACCGTCCCATCGTAGGGGAGACCCTGCTGAGTGTGGAGTCCGGGATCGTGGCCAGCTGGGTACGGCGCTGCCGGGCGGAAAACCCCTTAGAGCTGGGGCCCTTCATTCCTTCCCTGGTGGGACAGAATCCGGTCGAGATCGTCATGGGAAAGAGCAGCGGGATCGATTGCGTGGCCGAGTGGCTGGAGAGGATGAACGCCGATGCCTCCCTGGAGCAGCGGGAGGCGATCGTGCTGAAGGTGAAAGAGGCCTCGATCCAGAAGAAAGGACTGCTTACCCAAGAAGAGTTTAAGAAAATATACGACAGCGTGGCCCACGGGTAGACCGAAGTTCAAGACCTAAGGATCGCCGACCGGGAAAAGACATAGTCTCGAACGAAGAGGGTGTCTTCTCCGTTCAAAATCGGATCGGTCAGGGGAGGGGCGCGGCAGGGATGGAAGAACGGTTTAACTCAGAAATAGGGAGTTAGGATCGGCGGGTAGTCAAGCGCAAGCCGTTTGATTAACTTTAAGAAAGGAGTTGAATATGGCAAAGACACGGCGCGATTTCTTGAAGACAGCGGGGGCCGCCGCAATCGGGGCGGGGGCGGTCCTGACGGGAAGCCAGAAAGTTCATGCCCAGGCGGCTCCCCAGTTCAAATGGAAGGCCCAGTGCCTCTGGAGCCCGGCGGAGACTTCTTACAAGGCTTTCGATGCCTTCTGCCAACGGATCAAGGTCATAACCAACGGCCGGCTGGAGATCACCCCCTTCCCCTCCGGGTCGATCGTGCCCAACATCGATTGCGCGGATGCGGTCAAGAACAACGTCATGCAGGCGGCGCACCAGGCGGTGGTTTATTACAGCGGCAAAATCCCGGCCCTGGCGCCCCTCGGTGATTTGGTCTATGCCTGGGACCATCCCTGGGAGGCCGACCTTTACTTCCACTACGGCGGAGGGTTTGAACTCTTAAGCGAGCTGTACAAGAAGCTCGGGATGCATCTGGTGGGGGTCATGTGGTGGGGGCTCGAGTCCTACCCGTCCAAGAAACCGCTCCGCCGGCTGGAAGACTTCAAAGGGCTGAAAATCAGGGTCCCTCAGGGGATGGAGTCAGACGTTCTCACCCGCATTGGAGCCTCGGTGGTCGTATTGCCCGGCACCGAGATTTACTCGGCCCTGGACAAGGGGGTGGTAGATGCGACCAACTGGTCGGTGCCATCGGATAATGACCGGCTGGGCTTTCACAAGGTAGCCCCCTACTTTACGTACCCGGGATTCCACTCCATGCCCACGGGCGATTTCGTGGTCAATCCGAGGGAATGGGAGAAGCTTCCCGCAGATATCAAAGCCATGCTTCCCACCGCCTGCCGCCAGTGGTCTTGGGAGGTGATCCATCGTCTTTTCCTCGAAGATCTGAAGGTGGTCCACGAGGCCAAAGCCAAAGGCATCACTCCCATAAGCTGGAGTTCGGAAGAGAAGGGCAGAATGCGGGCCGAAGCCATGAAGGTCTGGGGCGAGTGGAAGAAAAAGAGTGAAGATACCCGCAAAGCGATCGATTCCATGGAGGCCTTTCTCCGAAATCTGGGCAAGATCAAATAGGGACTGAGGAACGCAGCAGGGGAGGGAGAACTTACGTTTTCCCTCCCCTGCTTATAAGGGAAAAGGGATGAAAAAGATTCTGGCCCTGGTGGACGGGAGCAGTACCTGGATTGGGAAAGCGATGGGCATCCTGGGTTTGTTCGTGGCCGTGGTCATCGCCTACGAGATCCTGATGCGAACGTTTTTTTCGCGGCCGACGGTCTGGGCTTCGGAGAGCACGGTCTTCGCCTGCGGGCTGATCTACCTTTTGGGCGGGGCCTGGGCGCTGCAAGAGGACAAACATGTCCGCATCGATATGCTCTACAATAAACTCTCTCCCCAAAGACAAGCCCTGGTTGACTGCTTTACCTATCTCTTTTTCAGCCTGTATATACTGGTGATGCTCAAGGCGACCTGGATTTACATGGCTGAGTCCGTTCAGCTGCGGGAGTCCACCACTTCGGCCTGGGACCCTCCCATCTATCCGATGAAGATCGCGATGGCCGTCTCGCTGATTCTTCTCTTCCTTCAGGGCACGGCCCGGATGATCCGCAACGTGTATTTTCTCATGAAGGGGAAACCCTTATGAGCATCGAGCTGATCAGTATCCTTATCGTCGTGGCCATGCTGGTCCTGATGGCTCTCGGCCTGCCCCTGGCCTGGTCCATCGGAGCCGTGGCCGTAGCCCTGACCCTGTATTTGTTCGAGCCCGGGGTGCTGATGATGTTGGTCGCCCGGGTATTCGACATGAGCCTGAACTACACCCTGATGGCCGTGCCGCTGTTCGTGTTGATGGCCGGCATCCTGCAGCGGTCCGGCGTGGCCGAAGACTTATTCGACGCCGTGCATGTGTGGGCCGGAGGCCTGCGGGGGGGGCTGGCGATCGGCACGATCATCGCCAATGCGATCATGGCTTCCATGGTGGGAATCATCGGGGCGGAAATTGTTACTTTTGGATTGATTGCTCTCCCGCAAATGCTGGCCCGAAAATACGACGATAAACTGGCTTTAGGGAGCATCGCCGCCGGCGGCGGCCTGGCCACATTGATTCCCCCCAGCGTGGTCTTTATCGTTTATGCAATGGTGGCCGGGTGCTCGGTCGGGGAGCTGTTTCTGGCCGGCGTGCTTCCGGGCCTGATCCTGGCAGCCCTGTTCATCGGCTATGTGGTTTGGCACTGCTGGAGGAATCCCGAAGCGGCTCCGATAGCCTCCGTCGAGGAAAGAAGCATCCCCTGGAGAAAGAAGCTGGCCATGCAGAAAAGCCTGGCCGCGCCGGTGTGTTTAGCTACGGGAGTCCTGGGATCGATGTACCTGGGAATCGCCACGCCTTCCGAAGCCGCGGGGGTAGGGGTCCTGGGGGCCATGGGTGCGGCGCTTCTCAACCGCCGGTTCAACTGGCCCATGCTTCGCGACTCGCTCTATGAAATGGTAAAGATCAGCGCCATGCTCTCCTGGCTCTTTTTCGCGGCCCAGACGATCATCGGTGCCTATACCCTGGCCGGCGGTACCACCTTCGTGCAAAATTCCTTGAAGGCCATGGATTTGGGGCCCTGGGGCACGATCGTCTTCATGCAGGTCATCTGGATTTTCTTGGGCTGCTTCATCGATTGGATCGGAATCCTTTTCTTAACCGTGCCGTTATTCCTTCCCATTGTCCTCGGCATGGGGTTCGATAATGTATGGTACGGGGTGGTCTTCTGCATGAATATGCACATCGGCTACCTCAGTCCGCCCTTTGCCCCCTCCGCCTTCTACATGAAAAGCGTTTCCCCCCCCCATGTAACCATGGCCCAGATTTATATAGCTACGTTGCCCTATCTGTGGTTGACCCTTGTGGCCACCATCGCGGTGACGGCCTGGCCCGGGTTGTCACTCTGGCTGCCCCAGCTTCTGCTTAGGCACTGAGAGGGTGACCCTTCAGAGAAAGGAGCCTCCATGAGTACCCAGCCCAATTTCGACCGGCTAAAAAAAACCATCCGCCACGAAGAACCGGACCGGGTTCCGCTGATCGAAGCCCTGGTTTCCTACGAAATCCAGTCCGCCTTCCTGGGAAGGAAAGTGGAGAGCGGCGACCTCAAATCCCAGGTGGAGTTCTGGAGCAGGGCCGGTTATGATTCCATCCCCTTGACCGTGGGGATGATGAACCCGGGGGAAGTCACCCAAGAGTCGAGCATCTACCGGGTGGTTCAGAAGACGCTGCGCCAGGAAGGGGAGGAGACCGTTCCGTGGAACATCGAGGAGAATGGGGTGATTACCTATCCGGAAGATTTTGACCGCTTTCCCTGGGAAGATGCCGCCAGGCTGGACTTCGGCAGATTCCATGAAGTCCAACCGTTCCTGCCCCCGGGGATGAAGATCCTGGCCTGCTCGGGCAAAGTCTTCACCGTTACCTGGATGCTGATGGGGTTCCAAAACTTCTGTATCAGTTTACACATGCAGGAAAATCTGGTCTCCCGGGTCTTCCAGCGAGTGGGAGAGATCCAGCTGGCGGGAGCCAAGGAGCTGTCAAAAATTCCCAACCTGGGAGCCCTCTGGGTGGTGGATGATTTGTCCTACGGCTCCGGTCCCATGATCGACCCCCGATTTTTCCGCAAGTACGTCTTCCCCTGGTATGAAGAGCTGGCCGCGGTGGCCAAGAAGCAGGGGATGCTCTTTTTCTTTCATTCCGACGGGAATATCTGGCCCATCCTAAATGATCTCATCGCCATCGGATTCGACGCCATCCATCCCATCGACCCCACGGCCATGAACATCCGGGAGGTGAAGGAAAAAGTGGGCCGGAAACTGGCCATTATGGGCAACATCCACACCGACCTCCTGGCGCGGGGCACGCCGGAGGAAGTGCGCGACCTGACGAAAAAAACCATACGGGAAGTCGCCCCCGGAGGCGGATTTGCGCTGGGATCGGGTAATTCCGTCCCGGAGTGGGCCCGTTTTGAGAACTACCAGGCCATGCGGGAGACCGCTCTGAAATTCGGGAAGTACCCGATCAAATTATGAAAGGATCGAGGGCGATGGGATGACCCACAAAGAAAGGATGCTCGAAGCAGCCCGGGGCGAATGGCCGGACCGTCTTCCCTGGGTACCCCGCATCGACCTCTGGCACAACTCCAACTCCATGAGGGGAACGCTTCCCTCGAAGTATCGCCGCGACGCCGCGCTGGATGAGATTGCGGACGACATTGGAGGGGGGTACCACAAGCTCGTCCCGGAGTTCTTGAAAGTGCGTTCGCCCGAAGATAATGTGGATCGGGGGATCGGGGTTTACCGTTTATGGGGCATGGCCTACCGGCCGGAGCTCACGGGGGTGGAGAGGGAAGTGAAAAAAGAAGGAGATACCACCCTTGTGACCTACCACACCCCCGTGGGAACGGTTTCCTGCAAAATCCTTTACAATGAGGAGATGAAAAGAGCCGGGGCCTCCATTACCTGGATCTCCGAGCACGTGATCAAAGAACCCAAAGACTACAAGACGCTGGGTTATATTTTTAAGAACATCAAGATCCGTCCGGATTTTGAGAGCTACCGGGAGTATCAGAAGAAGGCAGGAGATAAGGGATTTGCTGCCGCCTTCGCCAATCTCTCCGCCAGCCCCATGCACCACATCATGAAAGAGTTTCTGGACGCCACCCAGTTCTACCTGGAGATGTACGACCATCCCAAGGAGATGCGGCAGCTCAGCGAGGATATGGAGCCCTATTTTGACCAGATCTTCAGGGTCCTGGTGGATTCTCCGGCGGAGGTCATATTTTCGGGGGCCAATTATGATGAGATGATCACCTATCCCCCTTTCTTCAAAGAGCATATCCTGCCTTATATCCAGAGGCTCGCCGACATGGCTCATGCCAAGGGGAAGCTCGTCCTGGGCCATTGCGACGGGGAGAACAAGGGGCTTTTAGACCTGATTGCCAACAGCGGGATGGATATCGCCGAAGCCATCTGCCCGCAGCCCATGACCAAAGTGACGGTCCGCGAGTTCAAGAAGGCCTTTCGGGGAAAGGTGACCATTTTCGGGGGGATTCCGTCCGTAGCCCTTCTGGGAGAGAGCATGGCCGAGGCGGAATTTGAGCGTTTCATGAAGAATCTGTTCCGGGAAATAGCCCCGGGCGACCGCTTCATCCTCGGAGTTAGCGACACCACGCCCCCGGATGCCAAATTTGAAAGACTGCTGCGGATCACGGAGATGGTCCAGGAATGGGGCCAGTTGCCCATGAAATTTTAGGTTTTATTTTCTTACCACTCAATGCTTTAATGATAAAATCGAACTTTCCCTCTTTCTCTTTCCTATGGGAAGGGAGGAAGGCAATCCAGCACAGAGAGTTCAAGAAAATAAATGATCGTAAAGGAGGAAAGGAAGAATGGTTGATCAGGAAAAGTACTTCCAGGCCCTGTCCAAGGGAAGCATGGATGAGGTGAAGGATTTAACCCAGAAGGCCCTGAAGGCCGGGGATTCGGCCGACAAGATCTTGAAAGAAGGGCTGATCAAAGCCATGGACCGGATCGGGGTGCTGTTCAAGAACAATGAGATTTACATTCCCGAAGTGCTCATCGCCGCCCGGGCCATGCACGCCGGACTGGCGGTCTTGAAACCCATTCTGGCCAAATCCAACGCCCCCGCGGCGGCCAAGATCGTGATCGGGACGGTCAAGGGCGACCTCCATGACATCGGGAAGAACTTGGTGGGGATGATGCTGGAGGGGGCCGGATTTGAGGTGGTGGATATGGGCATCGACGTTCCGGCGGAAAAATTCGTGCAGGCGGCCAAGGAGAATGGAGCCAAGGTCATCGGCATGTCGGCTCTCCTTACCACGACGATGATGCAGATGAAGGCCACGGTGGAAGTCCTGCAGGCCGCCGGCCTGAAGGGGAGGGTGAAGGTCATGGTGGGGGGCGCCCCGGTAACCGAGGAGTTTGCCAAGCAGATCGGGGCCGACGGGTACGCCCCGGATGCCGCCTCGGCGGTGAATAAATTGAAGGAAATCCTCAAGATCGTCTGATTCGGAGCGAACTTCTGAAATTCCTTTCTTTCCTCACGAAAAGAGGGGGGCGCCGCTAGGGTGCCTCCGTAAACTCCAAACGGAACGGAAACCAAACATGTCCGACGTATTCCGCTACTTCTTTGAACCGCGCAGCGTGGCGGTCATCGGTGCTTCGAAAACCCCGGGAAAGGCCGGGAACGAAATTCTGGTGAACATGCTGGCCAACGGATACCCAGGGAAAATTTTTCCCATTAACCCCGGCGGGGAAGAAATTCTGGGGTATCCATCCTACCGGTCGGTGAAAGAAATCCCAGAGCCGATCGACCTGGCGGTTTTCATCGTGCCCGCGGAAAAGACGCTGGAGCCTCTCAAGGAGTGCGCCAAGAAAAAGGTCCCGGCGGCGGTCATTGCCTCCGGGGGGTATGCGGAGGTGGATCAACAGGGGGCCAACCTCCAGGAAGAAATCCTGAAGGTGGCCCGGTCGGCCGGACTGAGGATCATCGGCCCCAACACCAGCGGCCTGACCAGCACCCCCGCCAACCTGACCACCACCTTTTTCCCCCTGGGAAAGGTACGGCGGGGGCCCATCAGCTACATCGCCCAGACGGGGAATTTCGCCACCCATACCATGCAGTGGATTAACACGGCGGAGAATTTTGGCGTGGCCCGGGTCGCCGGATTGGGGAATAAAATCGACATTGAGG
>JAPLIW010000159.1 GCA_026388915.1 Deltaproteobacteria bacterium | reverse complement strand
AGGATGATGATCCGAATTCCTTCAGCCTGCACCACATGCGCCAGCCCCTCTCTCTTCCGGGTTTTTTCTCGGGCTGGGTTCTTTCCTCAATAACTGGGGGGGGCAAGGCAAGGATGGGGATTGAAAGGGGGGGATATCTGTGATAGGGTAATTTCATTTTGGAGACCACGGATCCATGGAGCTTTTCGAGGCCGCCAGGCCCAGGGCAGAAGAAAAGCTGGACCTGATTCCTCTGGCAGACCGAATTCGCCCGGAGCGCATGGAAGATTTCGTCGGGCAGGAGCACCTGCTCGGCGGGGGGCGTTTTCTCCGCTCTTTGATCGAAAAGGATCAGCTGCAATCCCTAATTCTCTGGGGGCCGCCGGGCACGGGCAAAACCACATTGGCTTCCATCATCGCCCACTCCAGCCGGGCCCACTTCGTCGCCTTTTCCGCGGTGCTTTCCGGGGTGAAGGAAATCCGCCAGGTGGTCCAGGAAGCGGAGGAACACAAAAGGCGGGGCCGGCGGACGATCTTGTTCGTGGATGAGATTCACCGCTTTAACAAGGCCCAGCAGGATGCCTTTCTGCCCCACGTGGAGAAAGGAACAATCATCCTGATCGGAGCGACCACGGAGAACCCTTCCTTCGAGGTCAATTCGGCCCTCCTTTCGCGCTGCAAGGTCCTGACCCTGCGAAACCTGACGGCCGGGGAGATCGACCGCATCCTCATCCGGGCCGTGCAGGATGAAGAGAAGGGGCTGGGGAAATCGAAGGCGGAGCTGACCCCCGAAGCGCAGAAGTTTTTGCAGGAGATGGCCCACGGGGATGCCCGGGTGGCCTTGAACACCCTGGAAGCGGCGGTGGTGACTACCTCTCCTAATGACCGGGGGGTTCGGGTCCTCACCCTTCCCATCGTCGAGGAGGCGATGCAGCGCAAGGCGCTGCTCTACGACAAGGGAGGAGAGGAACATTACAATATCATCTCCGCCTTTCACAAGAGCCTGCGGGGGAGCGACCCGGATGCGGCGCTCTACTGGCTGGCCAGGATGATCGAAGCGGGAGAGGACCCTCTGTACGTAGCCCGGCGGATGGTTCGCTTTGCCAGCGAGGATATCGGCCTGGCTGAGCCGCAGGCTCTGGGGGTGGCCCTCCGGTCCATGGAAGCTTTTCATTTCGTGGGGCTTCCCGAAGGAGAGCTGGCTCTGGCGGAAGCCGCGGTCTATCTGGCTACGGCCCCGAAGAGCAACGCCCTTTACACGGCTTATGACCGGGCCAAAAAAGACGTGGCCGAAAAGGGAGCCCTTCCGGTCCCTCTCCACATCCGGAATGCCCCCACCCGGCTGATGAAGGACCTGGGATACGGCCGGGGATATAAGTATGCTCATGATTACCCCGAAGGGATCGTGCAACAGAATTACTTCCCGGAGGAACTGGGGAACCGGATTTACTACCATCCGACGGAGAGGGGCTGGGAAAAGATCATCGGCCAGCGACTGGACGCCTGGCGGAAAAAGATAGGGCGAAAGTCCTGAAGGAAAGGTGCAAGGGATATCTTATAGATGAGAGGAGTCAGACGATGGGTAGTGTGGTAAAGAAGAGAAGGAAGAAGATCTCCAAGCACAAACACCGTAAGCTTCTGAAGAGAACCCGGGTCCAGAGAAGAAAACGCAAGTAAGAGAATTCTTCTCGAGAAGGAAGAAAGAGAAGAAGGATTACTCTGCCGTCGGGCCGGGAGCGGGTGCGTCCACTCGCTCCTTGAGTTCTTTTCCTACCTTGAAAAAAGGCAGTCTTTTCGGGGACACTTCCACCTTGGTCCCGGTGCGCGGGTTTCGCCCCAGATAGGACTGGTAGGTCCGCACGGTGAAGTTCCCGAATCCGCGGATCTCGATCCGTTCCCCCTTCACCAAGGCGTCGCACATGGAGGAAAAGATCGTGTTTACAATCGTCTTGGCGTCCTGTTGGGCCAGATTGTTGGACTTTTCCATGAGCTTTTGAATGAGCTGGAACTTGGTCATTTCTTCCTTCTCCTTAGAAAAAATGAGTTCTTATGTATTTTCCAAGATTTATACCATGAAATGTTTTGGAATGTAAACCCCAAAATTGTAAAGGAAATTTTAGTCCCCGAGCCCCCTAAGAAAGCAGCCCCTGCGCGGGGGCCGATTCGGGCGACTAAACAAAAGGAGATTCGTACCCTTCTTTTTTGAAAGATTCGGACATTACTTCCTGCCGCTTGCGCTCCAGCTCGCGGATCGATTCCCGGAGGGATCGAATCCGCTTGTCCAGCTCTTCCAGTTTTCCTTCTTTCCGGCGAATCTCCGTGTCTCCCTTGCATGGCTGGAGGCGAAAGGATGTCTCTTCTCTCTGGACCTCAGTCAGCTCCCTTTGCAGGTCGTGAATCTGGCGTTCGATTTGTTTGATCATCTTAAATTTAGGATGAAGGATTTTGGTGCCAACAGGCCCCGGAGGGGGGAAATCCCTCCTCCACACGCATGGTAGCGATTTTATAAAATTTCCTGAAATCAATCAAGATTAAAATTAATTTACCGATAATTTTTAAGGTGGGCCCCCGGCTCTGCCGGGGGGTCTCACAGCGTTTGACATTTCCGGGATACCTGGGTCTGCACCCGATCGAAGGCCACCTTCAGGTGTCTCCCCGTTGAATCCGCTTTGAGCGGATGCCTTAAAAGGGATCGATGTTCAAACCAGGGAGTTATTGATTTTGCAAGCACACCGGAAGTAGAATAAGTCGGCAGCGGACCGGCATGGCATTGTTTTCCGGGGGGACAGGATGGAGCGGCGGATGCATCTCGCTATGAAAAAATTATTTCTTTGGGCGCCCATCTTTCTCCTTCTTACGGCCTGCGCTGCCCCACTGACGGAAGTAGCCCAGGATTTTAAGTCCCTGCGACCTACCCGGATTGCCGTCCTTCCCGTCAAGAACGAAACTGCCGACATGGATGCCCCGATCGTGTTTCGCATTTTAGCCCAGGCGGAACTGGCTGACAAAGGGTATGCCCTGGTTGATTTTTCGCAAATCGACCAAGCCCTCAGAGAAAAAGGGATCGAAGAAGCCGGGCAGATCGATTCTCTCACCCCCCAGGAAATCGGAGAGTTGGTGGGGGCCGACGGGCTCCTCTACACCACGATTTCCAGCTATGGGCGCCAGGCGGCCGTTCACCTGAAATTGGACGGGAATTTTACCCTGATAGACTCCAAAACGGGGCAAAAACTCTGGTTTTCGGAGCTGAGTGTGTCCGATGATATCGTCCTGGAGGGTGGAGCGGCGGTGATGATGGGGGAGTTGTTGGGGGGAAAAGATAAGGCCAAAAGCCGCCAAAGAGCGTTGGAGGCTTACATGGCCATGCGCCAGGCGCGCATTGCCCAGGCGGTAAACCGCTTCCGCGCCCATCCGATCAAACGGGAAGTATTCCGGGTCATTACCATTGACATGGACAAGATTTACCTCCTGGAGATCTTCTTTTCCAGAAATTTCCGGAAGTTGCCCCGGCCTTGAGGCGGTCTGGCAGACCTAGGAATTTAGTTCGGAGCAAGGCCAGGGGCAGGGAATGGGGGGTTCTGATTCGTGAATCCCTTTTTCAACTTCCACCAGCTCCCCATGGGCACGCGGCCGCGTGCCCCTACAATCTCCGAACTCCGAACTATATTACTCCGAACTTCTTTCCTAAATCCCCTTGAAAAAAACCTCGTTCTTGGCTATATTCGGACTACCGAGATAAGGGGGTACCGGGTGGGCAATTTGGAAGGAAACTTTTTCCCCTGGAGAGGCATCTAAAAATTGGATCTATCCGATCAAATTTTGGTCGATAAGGTTAAGGGCGGGGACTACCAGGCCTTTGAATCCCTGGTCACCCGGTACGAATCCAAGGTTTATCGGCTGGCCATTCGGATGCTGCGCAACCCGCAAGACGCCGAGGATGCCCTGCAGGAAACTTTCATCCAGGTTTACCGGGGGTTGGCCGGGTTTGAAGGGCGTTCGACGTTTTCCACCTGGCTGTTCCGGTTGGCCACCAATGCGTGCCTGATGAAGATCCGCCACCGGGCGACTGAGCCGTCCAAAATGTTGCCCCTGGAAGATTATCTTCCCCGGCAGGAGCAGGGAGAAATCCCCCAGATGGTAGACTGGACCGACCGGCCGGAAGACGCCCTTCTGAGCAAGGAATCCCGGGAGAAGATGATGGAAGCCCTGGAGAAACTGCCTCCTGAATACCGGGCGGTATTCATTCTCCGGGACATGGAAGGTTTTTCCAACGCCGAAACCGGCGAATCGCTGGGCATCTCGGTGGCCGCCGTGAAATCCAGGCTTCACCGGGCCCGGCTGGCCCTTCGCGGGATGTTGTCTGATTATTTTGAACGACGAGGGGAACTCCGGGTGCGCGAATCCAGTCTGGAGGCCTGAATCATGGAGAAAGACGAAAAAACGACCCAGGTCTTTTCCTGCAAGGGCATGGAATGCAAGGAGATGCTGGAAAAACTCTCCGAATACATCGACGGCGAGCTGGACCCGAAGCTCTGCGAGGACCTGGAAAAGCACATGGCCGACTGCAAC
The DNA here is from genome assembly GCA_026388915.1 of Deltaproteobacteria bacterium. GTDB lineage: Bacteria > Desulfobacterota > SM23-61 > SM23-61 > SM23-61 > SM23-61. Next base: position 238 of record JAPLIW010000159.1, on the reverse strand, counting down.
CCCTGCCTGATCTTCGTGAATACCCTAAAGAAGACCATCAGCCTTTTCAAGTACGCCAGCTCCGAACCCCTCCCCAAAGAAGTCCATCTCCGCCTGCACGACTATCTGAAGAAAAATTGCCCGGGCTGCTGAAATCCCGCTTTTCCACAGGTCTCCTTCCGGAATCCCCCGGGCCGTCCCCAAAGGTTAAAAGCTGAAGACCAGAATCGAAAGACCCGCGCCGGCTGCGAGGATGTAA
>JAPLIW010000703.1 GCA_026388915.1 Deltaproteobacteria bacterium | reverse complement strand
AAGGTTACATACCGGGGAATTTTGAAACCGGCGATCTTTCCTTTGCAGAAGGCTAGAATTTCTTCCTCCGTGGCGGACATTCCTTCCTTCAGTTCCAGGAAGGCCATCCCCACTTCGGTCACCCGGGGGTCCGGCACTCCGATCACCTGCGCCTGCTTCACCTTGGGATGGGTGAGGAGAAAGCTCTCCACTTCCATGGCCGACACGTTCTCCCCGCCCACGCGGAGCATGTCCTTGAACCTTCCCGTAAATTTCAGGTACCGGGTCTTCGGGTCAATTAACCCCAGATCCCCCGTGTGGAGCCACCCCTGAGGATCGATCGCCCTGGCCGTCTCTTCGGGCTTCTTGTAGTACCCCCTCATCACGTTCCAGCCCCGGACGCAGATCTCTCCTTCCTTTCCGTCCGGCAGGGTTTTTCCTGTGGAAAGATCGATGATCCTTATCTCGGTCTCTTTATGGGGCAGGCCGTGAAAAGCCATGCGCAGTTCCAAAGGGTCGTCCACAAAGGTGGTGGTCACGTTGGGGGAGGTCTCGGAAGTTCCGTAGATGTTTAACACCTTTGTCAGGCCCATCTTCTGGTGCACGCTCCGAACCACTTCCGCCGGACCGATAGCCCACCCTTTTTTCAAAGAAGAGACATCATACTGGGAAAACTCGGGGTGCTGGTACATCATCAGGAAGTGAGTCTCGATCCCGTTCATGGCCGTGCAACGTTCCTGGTGCACGATCTTCAGACTCTCCAGGGGGTCGTAGGTTTCGAGAAAGGCCATGCAGCCGCCGTGGGTCAGGACGGAGAGGGTGGAAATGACCGCCCCGCCTACATGGAAAAAAGGCAGAGGGCAGAAGAGGATGTCTTCGGCGGTCAGGGTTTGTCGTTCGCCCAGGTAGAAGCCGTCACGGATGACCCCGTCGTGGGTCAACATAACCCCTTTGGGAAAAGCGGTCGTCCCGGAAGTGTACTGGAACATAATCACATCATCCGGCTGAACCTGTGCCATCCGGGACTCCAGCTTTTCCTCCTGAATCCTTTCGCCCCTTTTCACCACCTCCGAAAGCGAAAATCCACCCGGATCCTTTTTCTCTCCCAGGAAGATGATATTCTTAAGCAAGGGGAGACGGGCGGCCTGAAGTTGCCCGGGCTTTGCGCCAGCTATTTCCGGGCAAACCTCTCTTAACATGCCCAGAAAATCCATATTCAGAAAGCTGTGCATCAGAACTAGGGTCGTTGAATCAGACTGGCTCAGAATGTATTCTAGTTCACTCGTCCGAAAGCGGGTGTTGACCGGGACCAGCACAGCTCCAATCAGGGCCGTGGCCATCTGGGTATAGATCCATTCCGGGCAATTTCCCCCCCAGATGGATACTTTGTCTCCACGGCCTACTCCCAAAGCCATCAACCCTTTGGCCAAGGTCCTGGTTTTCTCCCGCAACATCCGGTAAGAAATCCGATGGTTTTTAAAGATCAGAGCCAGGTTGTCCGGATATTTTTCGCTGATCGCATTCATGACCTGCCCTAAGGCTCTCTTTACCCACACACTTATGTCTTCTCCGTTCCCGGCATCCCGCCGTGGTCTTCATTTTCATGATGATGTATTCCACCTCTGGGAAAGTCAAGATGAAAAATCTTTCCGGCGGGATCTATTCCGCAGGTCGGATTTTCCCCTGAGAAATTCGAAGGGGCCCTGAAAGGGGTTTTCAAAGGAAACGGATTGGGGAAGCCGCTTGATGGTGACCCGCCGCATGGCCTCTTCCTTGGAGGGAAAACAATGACGCCACTGGGGGATTGCAATGTTAAAGTGTATAGCTCCTTGGAATCTGCTAAAGCCAGAGGAGATATTGAAGAGCTATGTATCATTACAGGCACCAGCTCGGGAAGCTTTTCACATACGGTTGCAACTGCTATAAAAAAACATAAGGATCGTGCATGTGAATGTGGTGCTGACAATGTTTATACCCAGGCGCAAGATGCTGGCACCTTGGGCACTGCTTCTGTCACGTTAATTGGTTTTAGATATAAAAAATAATTCTGTAAAAATGCCTAACAAAGCCCTGCACACTGATTACAAAAGCATCGCGGCTTTTGATCCAGGTGAACCCCGGAGTTATCCATCCTCTCAATCCATAATCATTAGCTTTTCGGGATATACAAAAGTGAACACTTGTACGTGAAGGCGAGAACCTACTTCTATGAGACTGCCTGCCCCATCAACTCCTGCCTTTCCCCAATCACCCCATCCAACAGCTTAACCGCGTTCTGTAACTGCTTTGGTGCGAGGTGAGAGTAGCGCGGCATCATGGCCAGTGTATGGTGACCCGGTAATTCCTGTAGCGCCCGGATATGCACTCCCCTCATGGAAATAGGGGAGCGTCGCTCTGTCGGCTTCAAACCGGGGGCACTGGGATGAAGGGCTGCTTCCGGAGATCCGGGGCTTTCATTTGGTCATTTTGACCCCGCCCTTGGCCAAGTACACTTTAAACCACTCATATTGGTTCCTTACCTTCTTCTCCAGCTCTTCCTGGTCGAGGTAATCGTAGGGAACGTCGAAGTTGGTCAGGACCTTCTGGAAGGAAGGCTCCAGCGTGACTTTGCGGATCGCCTCACCGAGCTTTTTGCTGATGGCCGAGGGCAGGCCCTTGGGGGCAATCACATCGATCCCCGCGGGGGGAACATCGGGGCAGCCGATCTCATTCAGGGTCGGTACGTCGGCAAAAGAGATGTTGCGCTTCTCCGCGTTGACCTGAACGAGAAGGCGGAAGACCCCCTGTCGCACGTAGACGATCTGGCTGGAACCGGTGGAGAAGTCCGCGTGACCTCCCATGAGCATGGTGCTGGCGTCGGTGCCCCCTTTGGTGGGGACATGTCGGAAGGTAAGACCCTTGCACTGTGCCAGGAGCTCGGCGCTGATCTGCTGCCGGGTGTGCATGCCCGTCGAGGTGTAGGACATTCCGGGATGGGCTTTGGCGTGGGCGATAAATTCATCCAGGGTCTTCCACGGAGAATCGCTGCGCACGACGAAGGCCCCGAAGTAGGTGGCGTACTGAGCCAGGAAGGTAAAGTCCTTGAGCGGATCGTAGGCCAGTTTCTGGAGGAGGGGACTGGCGGTCAGGGCTCCTTCGCTGATCACTCCCAGGGTGTACCCGTCGGGCTTCTTACTGGCCACCAGGCCGGCGCATACCGTGGTTCCCCCACCCGGTTTGTTCTCCACGACCACGGGAACCCCCCACATCTTCTCGAGACCACTGGCCAGGGACCGGCCGGAGACATCCGTGCTGGCCCCGGGGCCGTAGCCGCAGTAGATGGTGATCGCTTTGTCCGGGTACTCGGGAAAGGCCGGAGAAGCAAAAAACAGAAAGGCCATTCCCAAAACGACGGCGGAGATCTTCCGATATTCCTTTCTCGTTTCCATCCCCCCAAACCCTCCTTTTTTCATTATGTCATCGTCTCATAACGCAAGATTCTTATAAGCGTAGCGGCTAAGAAGGAAAGGCAAGAACGGTCCGATTCAAGCCGGATCATAATGGGTTGGCGGTTGATAGTCAAGGATATACAAATTGCAAAATTCGCAATTGATGCTCATCGGGAAAAGGGTCAGGCTTGCAATCTTGGGATTTCAATTTATCCTATTAAACCGGGAATCGGTTCGATCTATATAGAATTTCTAGGATTGAATCACCCCGGCGGGGGGGATATGCCATGGAACGAGGAAAGGGCTTGGCGCATGACAAGCGTGATGATTCACCCGGCGAGTGGTTTTTTATGCAAGAGATTCCCGGCTTATTGTAAGATGGGCATGGGGGTGACCCCACCGACCGATAAAGAGAGAGGATTATAGGAAATGGCCGAAGCCGAAAGAATTTCTCATGCGCCCATGCCCCGATGGCTTCCCTTACTTGGGGGCATGGTCAGCAGCACAACCTGCGGTTTATTACTCTATGCGTGGAGTGTATTCATCAGGCCCTTGAACCAAACCTTCGGATGGAGTCGCGCCGAGATTGCCATGGCCTACGGCATCTGCATCCTGATTTTTGCCCTGGTGAGCTATCCGGCGGGGCGCTTGAGCGATCGGTATGGAGCTCGAATCATTGTATTTGTCGG
>JAPLIW010000540.1 GCA_026388915.1 Deltaproteobacteria bacterium | reverse complement strand
GAGGAGGCGGACTGGAAGGCGGAGTTCTGCTGGGAGGCCTGGAGGAAGATGGGCGGCTTCGGGCTCCTGGGTATAACTTATCCAGAAGCCTATGGGGGAAGCGGTGCAGATGTGGTAACCGCCTGCCTTGCCGGAGAAGCGGTGGCCAAGGGAGGGGCGGAAGGCGGGCTGTGCCTGGCTTGGGGAGCCCATACCTACCTCTGCGGCGACACCATTGTCCGTCACGGGACCGAGGAACAGAAGAAAAAGTATGTTCCCAAGCTCGCCTCCGGAGAATGGGTAGGAGCTATGGGACTCACCGAGCCGGGGGCCGGTTCCGATGCCGCTTCCGTGCGCACCACCGCGGTCCGAAAAGGGGATTCTTATTATTTGAACGGGACCAAGATGTTCATTACCAACGGCCCCATCGCCGACGTGATGGTGATCATCGCGGTCACGGACAAGGAAAAGAAAGGGGCCGGGATCTCGGCTTTTATTGTGGAGAAGAACTATCCCGGTTTTTCCGTGGGCCGGGAGCTGAAAAAGATGGGGGTAAGGGCGTCCACCACCGGCGAGCTGGTCTTTGACGATTGCCCGGTGCCCACGGAAAACATCCTGAGAAGAGAAGGGGACGGTTTTTTGATCGCCCTGGGAACGGTGGAGTGGGACCGGTCCACCCTGCTGGCTCCTTCCCTGGGCGGCATGGAATATGCCCTGGAGGCCTGCGTTTCCTACGCTAAAGAGCGGAGGCAGTTCGACCGCCCGATCGCCTCCTTCCAGGCCATTCAGCACAAGCTGGCGGACATGAAGGTGGTCATCGAAGCCATGCGTCTGCTCATCTACCGGGTCGCCTGGCTGAAAGACCAGGGGAAGGGGATCAATCCGGTGGAGGCGGCAGTGGCCAAGCTCTTCGTCGGGGAGCTGGCCATGAAAGCGGCCCATGACGCCGTGCAAATTCACGGCGGATACGGCTTCATGCATGAGTACCCGGTAGAGAGACTCTACCGTGATACCCGCCTGGGATCCATCGGCGGAGGGACCTCGGAGATCATGCGCCTCATCATCGCGCGGTCCATCTTTGCGGCGGGAAAACCAATATAAGGCAGGTTGGAGGTAAGAGGTTTGAGGTTGGAGGCACGGGGAAAAAAAAGGGCAGGGATGAAATAGCTGATAGCTCAGAGCTGAAAGTTGAAAGCTGAAAGCTGAAAGCTCATGGCTGGTGGCTCATATTTGATAGCTGAAAGCTGATGGCTCATAGCTCGTAGGTGATAGGAGCTTTAAATGGATTACGAGTTGAGTGAAGAACAAAAGAAGTTCAAGAGTGACTTCCGCTCCTTCTGCGAGAAGGAGATTACTCCCCGGGCAATGGAAATCGACCGGGAAGGGGCCTTCTCCTTTGAAAACCACAAGCGACTGGCGGAAATCGGGTTTCTCGGCCTGCCCTTCCCAGAGAAATACGGGGGAGGAGGAAAGCCCCTCTTAACCTGCGTTTTAGCCTGGGAAGAATTGGCCCGTTCTTGCCCCTCCACTTTCCTTTCGAGCGGAATCGGCTGTCTCCTGCCGGGAATGGCCGTAAACCTGTTCGGGAAGGAGGAGCAGAAACAGAAATACCTACGGGGTTTGATCCGGGGCGAGAAGATTGCTGCCTGGGCCATGACTGAGCCCCAGACGGGGTCGGATACCGCGGCCATAAAAACCGAGGCCCGAAGGGAAGGCAATTCCCACCGGCTCAATGGGACCAAGGCCCTGGTGACCAATGGCCCCATCGCCGACTGGGCGGTGGTCATGGCAATCACCAACGCCCAGGCCGTTCCGAATCAGAGAATGAGCGCCTTCCTGGTAGAAAAAGGAACCCCCGGCTTTTCCGCCGGACCCCCTCTGGACAAGCTGGGAGCGAGGGGATCACCGACCTCCGACCTGACCCTGCAAAACTGCGCCCTTCCGGGGAGCGGGTTGCTCGGGGAAGAAGGGAAAGGATATTCCCTGCTGGAAAAAGTTCAGCAATTGGGCCGCCTTTCTTCAGCGGCCTACAGCCTGGGAGTCGGGCAGGCCTGCCTGGAAGAAGCAATTCGCTACGCCCAGAAAAGACAGGCCTTCGGAAGGCCCATCGCCAACTTCCAGGAAATAAGCTTCAAAGTTGCGGACATGCAGATGTTTGTGGACACCGGCCGCCTCCTCCTTTACCGCGCGGCGTGGATGATGGATGAGGGGATGGATGCGGATTCCGATCTGTCCATCGCCAAGCTCTTTTTGTCGGAGTCCGCCACCTGGTGCGCCGCCAATGCCGTCCAGATCCACGGGGGACATGGATTCCTGAAAGGCTGCAAAGCGGAACAGCTTTACCGCGATGCCAAGTTGGGCGATCTGCGGGACGGCACGTCGGAGATGCAGCGCCGAAAGATCGCCCTGAATCTCCTGGGAGAAGGGTTTAGATAAATGCGGAATGCGGAATGCGGATTGCGGAATGAAAGAAAAGGATTTTAAAAACCAAAAATCTGGAATTGGCAATTCGGAACCCCATAGCCATGCGGATGCTTATGTTCCTTTCTGGCGATACCAAAGGCATTATGGAATGCCCAGTTTTGTGCCCGAGTATTAAAGATGCTGCTCAAGGGAGGTCTTCATATCCATACGACCTGTTCGGACGGAAAGCTGACTCCCCGGGAAGTGGCTGAAGCGTACCGGGAGAAGGGGTTCGATTTTATCGCCTTCACGGATCATGACTATCTGTTGAAGCCGGAGACCAATGGGATTTATGAAAAGGTGAAGTCGGATATGATCCTCTTTTCCGGGGTGGAATTGACGGTCTTTGTGAAAGGATACCTTCATGTGAGCCGGATCAATGGAGAGAAGGAAATTTTGCACATTTTCAATCATCTGGAAGACTATAACCTATCCCGGGAACAGGTGCTGGACCGGATTCAGGCTGTGGCCAAGATGTTTCCCCTGGACGCGGTGGAGATCACCTCCAAGGGGTTCCGCTGCCAAGCGTGGGAGATCCCCACTCCGAATTCCGCATTCCGAATTTGAAAGGGGGGGTTATGCCGAGAAGGGTTGCGATCTGTGCGGTGGCCCAGATCAAGAACGAGCCGGACATCTGGTACAAGCGTTTTCAGGGAATGGTCCTGGACTGCGTGGAGCAGATCCTGAAGCAGACCGGCGTGACCTTTGATCTGAAGAAAGGCATCCGCAACGTGGTCACCTGCTCCGATGATGTCTTCGATGCCCGCACGATCTCGGACAACGCCTTGACCGACGTGGTGGGGGCCCATTACCGGGGCGAAGAAAAAATGGCCCAGGACGGGATCAACGGCCTGGGCTACGCCATGGCGTGCATTCTTTCCGGGCACGATGAGGTGGTCCTCCTGGCCGGACACTGCAAGGAGTCGCAGTCCGAGAGCCGGCGCATGTGTACCAACCTGGCTTTCGACCCCTTTTACTGCCGCCCTCTGGGCATGGATTTCACCAACGTGAACGCTCTGCAGGCCAGGGCCTACATGGCCCAATCGGGGATCCAGGAGGAACACCTGGCCAAAATCGTCGTTCGCTCCCGTAAGAACGGGGCCCGGAACCCCTATGCCCGGGAGAACCGGATGGTGACGGAGACAGAAGTCATGAAATCTCCCATGCTCTCGGACCCGGTTCGGGAGCTGCATCACTATCCCGTGACCGACTGGGCGGTGGCTTTTCTCCTGAGCAGTGAAGAAAGAGCCAGGGAATTTACGGACAGGCCCGTCTGGATCACCGGCTTCGGGAGCTGCATGGACACCTATTTTCTGGGGGACAAGGACCTGACCTCCAATTTCTCGCTGAAAAAAGCGGCCGAGAAGGCCTACCGCATGGCCGGAATTAAAGATCCCAGAAGAGACCTCAATCTGTTTGAGTTGAACGATGCCGTGGCCTACCAGCTTCCCATGTGGGCGGAGGGAATCGGGCTCTGTGAAGAAGGAAATGGAGGCCGTTGGATCGATGCGGGGTGGATGGAAAAACACGCTGTGAATCTGTCCGGGGGGATGCTCAACGGAAACCCGGTCATGATCGGAGGATTAGCGCGGGCTGCGGAAGCCGTTCTCCAGCTTCGCGGGGAAGCCGGATCGCGTCAGGCGGACGGAATCCGGAGGGCTTTGGCCCATGGGACCACCGGCGCGGCCGGGCAGCATCAGGCGGTGGTGATTCTGGAAAAATGATAGACAACGAAGTTTCGGGTTCCGGGTTTCGAGTTTCATGTTCAGGCCATTTTTTACAGCCTTTCTTCAATAAAGCTTGCTCTGCGTACCCTGCGGGCTCTGCGAGAGGCAAAGGCTTTTCTCTCGCCCGCTTCGCTCGAGGCCGCAGAGAGCGCAGAGAAAGAAAAAACCTATTTTCGGGGCGGTATTTAAAGGGGGCCTAAACTCTGCGGTCCCTGCGCGCTCTGCGAGAAAAAAATTCTTTGGATTTGGTTTTTATTCCGCATTTCGAAATCCGCAATCCGCAATTTGATTGGGGGGCATCGATGGCACATAGGAAGAAGAATCGCAATGTGGGAATTGTGGGGATCGGCCAGACCCAGTACTCCAGCCACCGGGAAGACGTGAACCAGCCGGAGATGATCCAGGAGGCGGTCCGGCTGGCCCTGAAGGATGCCGGGATCTCCATCCGGGATGTGGACTGCGTGGTCCATGGGAACATGGAGCTCTTCGAGATGATCCACCAGCCGGACCTGTGGCATGTGCTGGGCACGGGGGGATACGGGAAGGACTGCTACCGCATCACCACCGGAGGCACGACGGGCTCCACCCTGGTGGCTGCGGCGGATAACCTGGCGGCTTCGGGCATGTACGACGTGGTCATGGCCATCGGGTTTGACAAGCTTCAGGAGGGGCACACCACGGGCGGGATCACCAACATGGCCGACGCCCTGTGGGCCAAGAACCTGCAGACGGGGGCGCTGACCGGACATTCGGCCGCGAGGATGATCAAGGAGTTCGGGGAGGACCGGGCCAAGCGCGCGGCCATGACCCAGCGGATCATCATGGACAAACACGCCTGCCTGAACTCGAACTCCCACCGCGCTTTCGGGCTCGACTTCGACCAAATCGAAAGCCTGATGGAAAATTCTCCTAAACTGGTGGGGGAGCTGCGCCTGATCCATATGTGCTCCCAGTCCGACGGGGCCTGCGCCCTCATCCTTGCGGAAGAGAAGAAGGCCAAGGAGATTTCCAGGAAGCCGGTCTGGATCCGGGACCACATCACGATTCACCGGGAAGAGTCTTTCAACCTCTTCGGGCTGGAACCGGTGGAAATGACCCATCGCTTTGCCGCGCGCGAGCTGTTCGCGAGGAACGGAATCCGGGACCCTCTGGAGTATTTTGACGTCTTCGAGATGTACGACCCGTCGGCCTGGTGGGGGCTGGAGTGGTTGCGGGATTTTTTCCTGCTCGAAGGAGACGAACATCTGAAACTGGTGGAAAACAAGGAGATCATGATCGGGGGAAAGATTCCCATCAACCCATCGGGGGGGGTTGTGTCCGCCAACCCCATCGGGGCAACGGCCATGGTTAGGGTGGCCGAGGCGGCCCTGCAGGTTCGCGGGGATGCCGGACGCCACCAGATCCCCAAACCGGTGAAACACGCCCTGGCTTCGGGTTTCGGCGGCACCATGTGGACGGTCCTCTTCCTTCTGGAAAAAGAGCTGACTGGATGGGGGGAATGACATGAGCGAATATTTCGGCGTGAAAGTGGAAGACCTTTTCAATACCATGCCCGAACGCTTCCGTCCGGAAGGTGCGGAGGGCATCGATGCCTCCTTTGGGTATGACATCCAGGGGGAGGGAAAGTGGAAACTGACGGTCAAGGATAAGAAGATGAAGATCGAGAAGGCTCCCGACCTTTCCGGTTGCGCGACCGTCACCACCACGGATGGAGAGACCTTCGTGGGGATCAACCTGGGAAAGATTGATGCCATGAAGGCCTTCAGCTCGGGCAAGTTCAAGGTGGAAGGCGACTTCGGGGCCCTGGCCAAGACGAGCAAGATGTTCCGCAAGTACGTCCCCCCCAAAAAAGAGTTGACCCCCAAGGAATACATCCTGGATATGTTCGGCACCCTGGAAAAGAGGTTCCAGCCGGCGAGAGCCGCAGGCCTGGACGTTTCCATCGGGTATGACATCGGGGGAGAAGGGGGGGGGAAGTGGACCGCGATCATCCAGGGAGGGAAGTGTGCCGTCAAGGAAGGGCTTGCCGGAAACCTGACCGTGAAACTCCAGGCCCAGGCTCCGGACTGGGTGGCTCTGATGCTGGGAAAGACCGACGCCATGAGTTTGCTGAGTGCCGGCAAGGCGGCCATCGCGGGGGATGCCAAATTGGCCCTTAAGCTGGGAGAGATCTTCGCCCCCTACGTTCCTCCCGGGGAAAAAGCGGCGGAGCAGGAGCTGATCGTCCTGCGGAAGACCATCTCGGTGAATCAGAAATTCGCCACCGGTCCGGTCATGGGAAAATTTCTCAAGGCCCTGAAAGAGAAAAAGATCCTGGCCAACCAGTGCCCCCAGTGCGGCCGGCTGCAGCTCCCCCCGCGGGAAATCTGCGCCCCCTGCCGGGTCCGGGCGACGGGGTGGAAGGAAGTGGGCCCCAAGGGCCATCTCATGGTCATGGACGTGGTTTATTATGCCAGCCCCGACCCGCTGACCGGAGAGACCCGGGAGACCCCTTACGGTTCCATCCATGTGCTCCTGGACGGGTGCAAGGGCCATGAAACCTTCTGGCACCTTTTGCGAAGGGACCAGATTTTTCAGGTCAAGGAAGCGTGGGGTCAGGATAAGGGAACCCGCCTGCGTCCCGTGTGGGCCGAGCACCGGACGGGCAGCATCCACGATATTCAGCATTTCGAAATCGACGACTAAAGACGATTCACCGCAGAGCACGCAGAGAGCGCAGAGATAAAATAAATATCGGCCGTAAAGAACAAAGCAAGACAGAACCGCCACCAAAAATGAGTTTTACCTAAGACCACGCGCCTTCCAGAAATCCCCCCTGCCCCACTTTAATAAAGGGGGGTTGGGGGGGATTTCAGAGGCCGGCTTTCAGAATAAAATCTTCTTTACAAAGTTTCAAGATTTTGCGGATTGGTACTCAACGGACTTATAGAAGAAACCTGGAGCTTGTACCCCATAACTTGAAACTTACTATTCTCTGCGGTCTCTGCGTGCTCTGTGGTTAAAATAGTTTTTCGAGGGGGGAAAGATGGCGGAAGATTTTGATCGATCCGATTGTTTCACCGTGGAAGGGAAATTGGCCCTGCCCTACACTTACTTTGCCGGGAAAGTGGGTTCCAGGTTTATCACCACCCTCCGGGACCAGAAGAAGATCCTGGGCGTGAAGTGCAAGACCTGCAACAAGGTCTTTGTCCCTCCCCGGCAAACCTGCGCCGTCTGCATGGAGGATGTACGGGAGAACTGGGTGGAGTTGAAAAACGAGGGGGAGGTGACGAACTACACGGTCGTCCGGTACGACGACAAGCACCTGCCCCGCAAAGCGCCCTTTATTCTGGCTATGGTCAAACTGGGGGGGGCAGACACCCCCATGGTCCATATTCTGGAAGGCATCAGGCCGGAAGAGGTGAAGATCGGGTTGAATGTGAAGCCGGTTTTTGCCAAGGAAACGACGAACACCATCCTGGACATCGATCATTTTGAACCCCTCTAACGGCAACCAATCCCCCTCCCCCTTTGATGGGAGAGGGCCGGGGTGGGGGTGGAATTTTTCCGTAGGGGCGGTTCGCGAACCGCCCCTACTTCCGGCAATATAAAGGGCAATTAACTTTTTGCGAATTCCCGGGAGATTTTCCCCATGCAAGAAATTCTCTCCGACCTGAAAGCCGAACAGGAGTCCCTGGACCGGTTTCTATCCACCCTGACGGAAGCCCAGTGGCACTTGCCCACCCCGGCCGAGGGATGGCGTGTCAGGGATTCGCTCTCCCACATCGCCCACATCGATGAAGTGGCCACGGCGCTCATGCGGGGGGATAACACTCCTCTGGAAATTGCCGCCAAGGTTTTGTTAAAGTTCACGGAGATCGGCGTGGAAAAAGGGCGGGCCATGAAGTGCTCCCAACTTCTCCCCTGGTGGCGGAGCGCCCGGTCGATCATGATGGAAGAACTGGCGAAGTGCGATCCCAAACAGAGAATCCCCTGGTTTGCCCGCCCCATGGGCGCCAAGGCCTTTGCCACCGCCCGCCTGATGGAAACCTGGGCCCACGGGCTTGACTGCTTTGATGCAGTTGGGGTAGAGCCGGAGGATACCGACCGGCTTCGCCACGTGGCGCTCCTGGCCTACATGGCCCGGTCCTTTGCCTACCAGGTGAATGGAATCCCGATGCCCGACTCTCCCCTACGCCTGGAACTTTTCCTTCCTTCGGGTCAACTGTGGGCCATGGGAGAGGAGAATGCGGTCAACCGAATTCGGGGGAAGGCAAGCGAGTTCTGCCGGGTGGCGGTTCGGCGTCGGCACTGGAAGGATATGAACCTGGAGATCGAAGGGGATGAGGCCGGGCGTTTCATGGGAATCGTCCAGACCTACGCCGGCCCTCCGGGGCCAGGGAGGAAACCGAAGAAAAGATGAATCAAATGCGGAATTCGGAATGAGGTTATTCTCATGGAGAGAGATCAAACCCTCAAGAAGCTGCAGGAAATCGTGGGTGAACCCAACGTTCTCTGGAAAGATGTAGATCTGGCGGTCTTTGAATACGATGCCGGATTGGACAAGGAAGTCCCCGGCTTTGTGGTCTTCACCCGGACGGCCGAGGAAGTGGCCCAGGTGGTCAGGTTCCTCCACGGGGAAGGAATCAGTTTTGTCGCCCGGGGGTCGGGGACGAACCTCAGCGGAGGGACCATCCCCCTGAACCGGGGGGTGGTGATCGAACTTTCCCGGATGAACAGGATTCTGGAGATCGACCTCCCGAACGAAAGAGCGATGATCGAACCGGGGGTTTATAACCTGACCCTGCAAAATGCCCTGGCGCCCCTGGGATACTACTATGCGCCCGATCCGGCCAGTCAGAAAGTTTCGACGCTGGGGGGAAACTTCGGGGAAAATGCGGGCGGTCCCCACTGCCTCAAGTACGGAGTCACGAGCAACCATATCCTCGGAGCCGAAGTGGTCTGGCCCAACGGCGAGAAAGCCTGGCTCGGAAGCAAGGCCGTGGACCCCCCGGGACCCGATCTTCTGGGGCTCCTGGTCGGGTCCGAGGGGACCCTGGGAATCGCCACCAAGATCCTGGTGCGGATTATGCGCTCCCCGGAGCGGGTGCTGACCATGCTGGCCATCTTCAAAAACCTGGAAGACGCCGGCCAGACCGTCTCCGATATCATCTCGGAAGGAATCATCCCGGCAACCCTGGAGATCATGGATAACATGATGATCCGCGCGGTCGAAGAATCCATGCACGCGGGCTACCCCCTGGACGCAGAGGCGGTGCTCATCATCGAACTGGATGGTCTCTCGGACGGGATGGAGGAACAGGCCCAAAGGATTCTGGAGATCTGTGGAAAGAACGGGGTCGTCAGCACGCGCCGGGCCAAGGATGCCGCGGAGCGGGCCGATCTGTGGGCGGGCCGCCGGGGAGCTTTCGGGGCCGTGGCCCGTCTCGCCCCCTCCTACCTGGTCTGCGATGGAACGGTGCCGCGCACGAAGCTTCCCGCGGCCCTGTCAGCAGTGAAGAAGGTCGGTCAAAAATACAATCTGGCCGTGGGGAATGTTTTTCATGCCGGAGACGGCAACCTCCATCCTCTCATCCTTTTCGACGACCGGAATGCGGAAGAAATGGAGAGAGTGCACAAGGCCGGGCTGGAGATTCTCAAGATCTGTGCCGACCTGGGCGGCACGATCAGCGGGGAGCACGGGATCGGCACGGAAAAGCTGAAAGGCATGCCCCTTGTATTTAGGGATTCAGACCTGGAGATGATGCAAAGCCTCAAGACAGCCATCGACCCCAAAGGGGTCTGTAATCCGGGAAAGGTGATCCCCCGGGCCTGATGATGGATAGGCTTACCTCCCGTCCAACCTCTTTGCTGGGGATGGGAACCGGGTGGGGAGAAAGGAGAGAAGAGATTGACTCCCGATATGGATTTCCCCTCGAGCCCGCCGGGTGATTCGGGAAGCGCTTCCCCGGGGGTCTGGGGGCTGCAATCTCTGGGCGTTCAGGTTAAGCAGGTGCAGAAACCCGCCGGGGAAAAAGAAGCTCGGGAGATTTTGGCTCAGGCTTTTCAGGGCCGACAAACTGTTTTCCCCTGCGGGGGCGGAACCAGCCTGAGCGCGGGCGTGCTGCCGCAGAGCGTTGATCTGGCTTTGGATACCACCGGAATGGGCAAGGTTGTGAACTTTGACCCCCTAAATCTCAACCTGGAGGTTTCAGCGGGGATGACCCTGGATCAGATCAACGAGTTTCTGGCGGGCCAGGAGAAAGGATTTTTTCTCCCCCTGGATCCGCCCTGGTCCAGCCGGGCGACCATCGGTGGGTCCTATGCGGCCAACTCTTCCGGTCCCATGAGGCTCCGCTATGGGACGCTCCGTGATCTCGTCCTGGGGGTCCGGGGAATCGATTCTCGAGGGCGAGAGGTTGCATTTGGAGGAAAGACGGTCAAAAATGTTTCCGGATATGACCTCACCAAGTTCCTCATCGGGTCTGCGGGAAGCCTCTGTCTGATCACCTCCGTGGCGATTCGGGTATACCCTTTGCCGGATGCTTCTTCGTTCTGCGACCTGGTCTTTGGAACCCTGGAAGAGCTGGAGAAATTCCTGGCCGCCCTCCGTTCGTCGATTCTGGTCCCTTCCGCGGTCGTGGTGACGGACCTCGCCGGGGGCCCGGGCGTATCCGATACGGCCGGAATCCGCTTCCGGGTGATGATCGGCTTTGAAGGCCACCGCCTGGCCGTGGAGAGGCAGAACCAGGATCTCCTGAAGCTGGCCGGAGAGTTCGGGGGTCTGGGGGATGCAAGGACCGGGAGGGATATGATGATTGAGGGAATTCGGTCCGCGGTGGACCCCGGCAGGTCGTGGAGAGATCCATTGTTCTTGAAGATTTCAGTGCCCATCGTTCAGGGGCCCCGGACTTTCGTGGCCCTGCGGAGGCTGATCCACAATCATGGACTCCTGGGAAAAGCGGCCCTCTGTGCCGGCAATGGAGTTATGTTCCTGTATGTCGAGGGAGTCCCTGAGAAAACGACCGGGGACCTGGTAAAGGATCTCCGGGATCTGGTCCCGGCAGGGGGCGGATACGTAGCCCCGGTCCTGGCCCATCGCAGCCTTATTGAGCGCTGGGGCGCCAGAGTGGAACCCGCTTTGCATCAGCTGGCTTTTCAGCCGATTAAGGAGAGACTCGACCCCACCGGGGTTTTCCCCCCGATCCTGTGATAGAAAAGATATCAGGTATCAGATTTCAGGTATCAGGTTTTTAAAGAGCTGCGGACCGAGGATGGATATGAATGAGGCATTAAAGGCCGTTTACGATGAAGTCTCCAAGTGCAACCGGTGCGGTTTCTGCCAGGCCCACTGTCCCATATTCGAGGTGACCGGAGACGAGCGCAACGTGGCCCGCGGGCACAACGTGCACGTGCGCAAACTGGTGGAAGGCGGCCTGGAGATGAATGAGGACTTCAAAGATCCCCTCTTCGAGTGTCTCCTCTGCAAGGCCTGCGTGACCAACTGTTTTCCGGCCGTGCGCACGGATAAGAACGTAATCGCCGGAAGGGCGGAATACCTGAAAAGGGTCGGGGAGCCCAGGATCCTGCGCTTCCTCTTTCATCGCCTCCTCCCCGACCATCCCCGCCTCTCCTCCTACGTTCGGTTGGTCGCAGTGAGCAAGAACTCCGGAGCCACCCGCCTCGCCCGGGCCATGGGAATCCTCAACTGGTTTGGCCGGGACTTGGACAAAGTCGAAGGAATCGTGGAGAAACTTCCCACGAAATTCTTCCGGGAAAGGGTTGCTTCCCGGCCCCCCAACCCTGGGGCCGGAAAGGTCCGGGTGTCCTACTTTGTGGGGTGCGGCTTCAACTTTATCCTCCCCCATGTCAGCGAGGCGACGCTGGAAGTTCTGGAATACGCCGGGGCGAGCGTTCAGATCGCGGAAAACGGCTGCTGCGGCTCTCCGGCCTATGAATACGGAGACCTGGAAGCCGCCCGGGAAATGGCCCGCAAGAACATGGAGGTTCTGGAAAAGACCGGGGCCGATGCGGTGGTGACCGATTGCGGGCGGTGCGCGGCTTTTCTCAAAGAGTATCCCGAATTGTTCGGGGAAGATCCGGGCTTACAGGAAAAGGCCAGGCGCCTGACCCAGAAGGTTAAAACTTTCAGCGAATTCATGCAGGCCCATCTTCCGGAGTCGACGCCGGCGAAATCCCTCTCCGGCAGGGTGACCTATCATGACCCCTGCCACCTGAGCCGCTACCAGAAGGTGACCAAGGAACCCCGCGCCCTTTTGAAAAGAATCCCGGGTTTGACCTACGTGGAGCTCCCCGAGGCGGATCGCTGCTGCGGAGGGGCGGGAAGCTACTGCCTCTCCCATTTTGAGCAGTCGATGAAGGTCCTTGACCGGAAGATGGAATTAGTCAAGAAGGCCGGGGCCGACATCCTGGCTACCGAATGCCCGGGGTGCATCATCCAGCTCGGGTA
>JAPLIW010000128.1 GCA_026388915.1 Deltaproteobacteria bacterium | reverse complement strand
GCCCTCACCCTGACGCAGAAGAGCCGATAGTTGCTTCAAGTTGGCCGGGGCATTCGTGTTCATGCCAGCCTCCACCGGAACAGGAAGATGGTTTTTACCGCGTGCGTCTGATGAAGTTGCCCCTCGATGCGCTTGATGAGTTCGTCACGCTGGCCGTCGATGGCGACATCTTCGGTCAGTGCCGGTAACTGCGGTGTCTGGCCATTAGGCATTGCGTCCTCCTTCGGGCTTCCGCAGTGCTTGACGGCCCTTCTCGGTCAACCGGTATTTCTGCAAGCGGCTTCGCGGCTTGTCGGGGATGGTCAATTCCAGCAATCCCGCTTCGATCAGCGGCTTTACGAGGCCGTCGCGGAACTTGGTGCGGTTTTGCCGCCCGACGACATTCATCATCGCAACCAAGGGTTGTTCTTGACGGCAAAGCCGCAGGACTTCCACTTGGTCCTGACTTAGTCCCGACTTGGTCCCGACTTGGTCCCCTGACCGGGCCCCTGAAGTTCCCGCCGCGCCCTTGGCGACTAACTGCGCCCTGAACGTAACGATCAGGAAACCCTGCCGCTCCTCGAACAGGGGCGGAGGCGCCCCGTGCTTTTTGCACATCTCGATGACGCGGTTCGTGCCCCGGCCCCAAACCTCCACCGCCCCGGTGCGATGGAAAGCACCGGCTATCAGGGGGTTGGTCGGCTTCGAATCATGCCGCCCCGAAAGTTGTTTCACCGTGATGCCGGTAGGAAGGCGTCCGAAACTTCGGATCTCGATCCGGTCGTCGAAGACCACGATGGCGACGTAGCCGGAGTAGTGAGAGTAGTCGCGGTGCATGACGGCGTTGAGGAGGATTTCCCGGAGAGCGTCCAACGGAAGCGGGAAACGATCCTCCCGAAATATCTTCCCCTCGGGAAAGCGCGCGCCCAGCGGCATGGTGCGTTCGAGGAACGCCATCCCTTCGCGCACCATGGCGAAGGCGTTCATTTGCTCCTGCCGGTTGTCTACAATCTCGCCGGTGATCTCGGCGCCCCGGAAGCGCCCCATCTTGAGAAGACATTGGGGGTAATCCGGCAGGAATTTCTTTCCGTAAAGCATCTGGGCGGCTTGCGTGAGGACGCCCGCCGTGCGCAGTCCCAGGCGGTCGAGAATCTCGCCGATGTCGCGGCTCGTATCCGGGGAAATCCGGTTTTGCTGAATGGCCAGCTCGCGCGTCCGCAGAATTTCCTTGCGGTCCAGGTCCTTCAGGGTCAGTCCGTCAGCGGGAAGGTTCTCCCAGCGGCGTTTGGCGTGGCCGCGCTCAACGAGCAGGCGCTCGTACTTGGCCTGCGGCATCCGACGCGTCGTGCTGCTTACGCGCTCGTAGGCGTGGCCTTCATAGGCGAAGGGCCGCAAGTCCCGCCCGCCCTCGACCGCAACGGCAATGACATCGCGGCCCGACTTGACCTTGACACGGTGGATCGAAACATGGGCGGGAGGCTCGAAGCGTTCAGCGGCCTGCGCGATATCGCGGAGCGTCTGGTCTGTAACAATTTGCCCTTCGGCTTTGCCGTCCGGGCGGACGCCGAAGAGCGCCATGCCGCCGGTGCCGTTCAGGAATGCGCAAAGGGTCTGCATGCCTTCCTTCAGCTCGCCGGTCGAACGCTTGAACTCCAGTGCCGGGCCCTCGCCCTGAAGCAGAAGGGCCGATAGTTGCTTCCAGTTGGCCGGGGCATTCGTGTTCATGCCAGCCTCCACCGAAAGCAAAACACCGGCTTGACGGTGTGTCGCTGCCGGAGTTGCCCCTCGATGCGTTTGATGAGTTCGTCACGCTGGCCGTCAATCGCATCCTGGGGGTCGAACAACTCCCGCCGTTTTCGGTTGCGCTCGCCCTCCAACGACTTCAGGGTCTTCTGAGCCTCCAGTTTGTCTTTAAGCAAAGCGGCGAGCGCCGACGTTTTCCGCGCCTCGCGGTGGGGATCCGAGGTCAGGCTAGACATTTTGATATTCTCCCCGCCAACCTTTGGGGTCACACCTTCAAAATTCAATTGGCGCCTTGGCGTGAACTATTTTTCTCACCAAGGGGGCGCAGAGAACACAGAGATTCGTTTTCAGGATTGCGCGTATAATGTATCAAATTTCTCATGCAAAAGAAACTGGATAAAGGAAGTCATGGGTCCCCAGTCCTGATCCCATGAGTGGGGAAACTAAAAACCGGGATCTGGGACTCGACACCCGGTCTTGGCCGGGTCAAACGCAGGTTTTTAAACCTCGATTTTGCCTTTCCATCTTTTGCCTTTCCATCTTGACACTCAAGCTCCTTCTCCCTATAATCCTCATTATTCTTCAAGCCCTTGGCAGGCGCTGCCTGGAAAATAAGCAAGGCGACCTTACGGGTTTCAGGTTGTCCATCTTTACGCTGCAAACTTTATAAAAGGATATTCTCCTGGAGGTCGAAGGAGGATCGGCCATGACCATTCCCATCGCCGAACGAATGAGCCGGATCGGGACCGAGACCGCTTTTGCGGTGTCCCTGGAGGCTTCGCAGCTGGCCCAGAAGGGAGTAAAGATTTACCCTTTCCACTTGGGCGACATGAACATCATAACCCCTTCCAATGTGATGGATGCGGCCATCGAGGCCATGAAAAAGGGGAAGACGGGCTATTGCCCCACGGCCGGGATCACCGACCTGCGGGAGGCCGTGGCCAAAGACGTGGGGGAACAGCGCAAGCTGAAGCTCACGGCGGACAACGTCTCCATCCAGCCCGGGGGCAAGCCCACCATCGGCAAATTCATCATGGCGTCCATGAACCCCGGGGACAAAGTCCTTTACCCCAACCCGGGCTATCCCATCTACGAATCGCAGATTGAATTTCACGGCGGCGTGGGCCTTCCTTACGGATACAAAGAGGCACGGGGCGGGTTCATCCTGGATATGGATGTCATCCGCAAAGGGATCCGGGCGGGAGCCAAGATTCTGATTTACAACAACTACCAGAATCCTACCGGAGCCTCCTCCCCGCCGGAGGAGATGGAAGAATTGGCTTCCCTGGCGGTGAAGAACGACCTCTTCGTCCTGTCCGATGAGGCCTACTTCGAGATCCGCTACAGCGGCAAGCCCATGTCCATCGCCACCATCCCCGGCATGGCCGAGCGCACCGTCATCCTCTACACCTTCAGCAAAAAGTTCGCCATGACCGGCTGGCGCCTGGGGGCCGCGGTGGGACCGGCGAAATTCATCGAGTACATCTCCAAGATCAACGTGAACGACGAATCCTGCTCGAATCATTTTATCCAGTACGGCGCCCTGGCCGGCCTCAGGGGCAGTAACGAAGGACCGCTGGGCATCCTGTCCGTCCTGAAAGAAAGAAGGGAGGTCCTTGTCGATCTGCTGAACGCCATCCCGGGGATCCGGTGCTTCAAACCGGAAGCCACTTTTTACCTTTTCCCAAACGTCACCGGCGCTATGAAGCGCAAGGGAGTGGACGATGTAGAAGATTTCCGCAAGCTGGTTCTGCGGGAGACGGGGGTGAGCTTCTGCACCCGCAAGCACTTCGGCCGGCCGCTGCCGGGAGAGACCGAACAGTATATAAGGTTTGCCTATTCGGGGATCGACGTGCCCCTGATCAAAGAGGGGATGAAGAAGCTGGCCGATTTTCTGGCCTAGGATGAGCGAGCATTCCCTCTCCATTAACTTTTTCCAGAAATCCCCCCTTCGCCCCCCTTTGATAAAGGGGGGTGGGGGGGGATTTCAGAGAATGATTTTCGGGTTGCACTTGCTTCACAGGATGCCAAAATTTTTCATTTTCCTGGTTGATAAGAAGATAATGTTTGGATCGTTTGGTTTAACGTTTTCATTCCGCATTCCGAATTCCGCATTTTCAGTACAGACGGCAGCTCACGAATCCCTCTTCATCCCTTCGTCCAGTTGACGCCTTTTCACTGTACTCCGGGCTGTCATAGACGCATCGGGGATGGAACGTGCACCCGGAAGGCGGATTGGGGATTGTAGGGGCGCGCTGCGCGCGCCCTTAAGGGCTTC
>JAPLIW010000750.1 GCA_026388915.1 Deltaproteobacteria bacterium | reverse complement strand
TCCTTGCGGTCCACCAGTTTGACCAGGCCTTCAACGTTGGCCAGCCTCGCTTCAGGGAACCGGGTTTGCAGCCAGACGATCTGTCTGTGGAAATAGGCGGCCTGCTTAAGCTGCTCCACAGCCTCTTTGCGGCCTTGATCAAGCTCCTTTTTCATTTTATTTATCGCCCGGCTGTCCCAGGTTGCTGGTTCCATGCCATTCATTTCCTTTCCCGCCGCATCCATGGCCCGGGAAAGCATCTGGTTCAAATATTCGACCTGCCGGGATACCTCTTTGATCTTTTCGGCGATTGGGTCAAAGGCTTTCCGGAGTTTATGCTGTTCTTTATTGCTTCCAAGCGAAGATTTCTTGAAATCGTCCGAACAATCTTCAATGTCAACCAGCAGAGCGGTCCGGTCAGTAAGATAGAGGTCGCCAGCTGTCTCCAATTCTTTTACCGATTCGGCCAGCCGGGCGATCTTTTCAGCCTCAAGCTTCTGGTCTTTCTTAGCGGCTTTTACAGACCCTGTTAGTATTCGGCGGGCATTATCGAAAGTCTTTTCGAATGGAACCAGCTTCTCCCCAATGGCCGCGCATTGGGAAATAAGCGATTCAAAGTATTCCCTGATCAACTTAAGAAACAGCCCGGTCTTTCCCCGATATAGCCAAACGATGGCGGAAATATTCTTGAGCTGCTCCGGAGAAAAGTCATAGATCTTGCGGGTGACTTTGCGGTAGATATTCCGGGCATCTATCATTAAAACCTTGTCCCGCATGTCCTTGGGCTTCCCCTTATCGAGGAACCAGAGCTCGCAGGGAACGGTGCGGGTGTAAAAGAAATTGGACCTGATGGAAATCATCACATCCACATGGCCTGTCTGCACGATCTTCCGGCGGACTTCCTTCTCCCCGTGTCCGGCGCTCGACGCCTGAGAGGACATGACAAAGCCCGAGCGGCCCGCGGGATTGAGGTAGCTGTAAAAATACGAAATCCAGAGATAATTGCCGTTGCTCACCGCCCCCTTGCTGTTTACCCCCGGCAGGCTGAAGGGCAGGCGCGGGTCGGCCTTGATCTTCTCCGCATCCACTCCGTCCACGTTGAATGGGGGATTGGCCATCACGAAATCGCATTTCCCCAGCAGCTCGTGGTGGTCTTCATAGAAGGTATTGCCTTCGACGATCTTGCCCTCTAAACCATGGACTGCCAGGTTCATCTTGGCCAGGCGGATCGTGGTGGCGGTTTTTTCCTGGCCGAAGAAGGTGACGACTTTGGGCGTCTCCTTCCCAGCTTTTTCCAGGAAATGGCTGGTCTGGACGAACATCCCGCCCGAGCCGCAGGCCGGGTCAAACACCGTGCCGTGATCAGGTTCGATGACGTTGACGATGGTTTGCACCAGGGAGATGGGGGTGAAGAATTCGCCCATATCCTGGGCGCCCCCCATGGCGAACTTCATGAGGAAGTATTCGTATATCCTCCCGAAGACATCCCCGCTGGCTTTCTGCAGGGGTTCGTCGTTGAAGATCTTGAGAAGGCGGCCCAGGACATCGCTTTCAAAGATCTGATAATCTTTCGGAAGGACCCCTTTTAACCCGTCATAATCCTCTTCAATGGCATCCATCGCCCCATTGATGGCTTGCCCGCGGTCCTTGTCGGCTGGAAGGTTGAGCAGGTAGTCAAACCGGGATTTTTCGCGCAGGAAGAGTGCGCTTTTCTGAACAAAATCATCCTTTTTGATGGGCCGGCTAACGCCTCCCCGTTTGGGAAGGTTCTTCTCCACCTCTTCCTTCACGACCAGGAATCGATTGAAGGCATGGCGGAGGAAAATCAACCCCAGGACCGGCATGTAGTACTCGGTGGAGGTCAGCTTGGAGTTGGCCCGCAGCTGGTCCGCCGCCTCCCAGAGCCTTCTTTCGATTTGTTCAATATTTTCCACTAATTAACCCATGGTTTGTGAAAGATAGTTCCTCAAATGGCTTTATTCGGCTCCAAACTTATGTGGAGCGCACATTTCTTTGTGGCGATGAACAAAAGTTACGATTGCTCCTTGTCGATCCCCCTTAGCCGGAATTGGAGAAAAAGTGGCCTCTTTCTATTTCCTCCTGGGGCTAAATCAATTCCGGATGATTTTTTCTCAGCCAATTCAAAACGGCAACTCTTAATTCCTACCCAAACTCAATGAGTTCGTGAACATCATCTCCCGTCACTGCTCCCACATAGTCATATTCAACGATATTTCTTTTGGAGCGGCAGGCATCAAGGTACTCCGCATCGGCTTTACTTCTTTTACCAAGGATGAACGGCAGGGCTTGGATGGAGCGGTAATGTTGGAGGGTTTTTTCCGGCCTGAATCCTTCTGCGTATAGCAAAATTAAGCAAAGCTTAAGGGCCGCGTTGTAGGCGATACCAAATCGCCAATCATCCGAAATACCTCCTTCGGCATCTTTCAGGTCGCGCTCGACAATCTTCAGAAGATCGGCAATTTCCTTCTTGCTGGTCTTATGCCAGCGAAGCCAACCATTTTCAAGCCAGCTCTGTAAGCTCATTTTCGTTTCCGACTATGAATAACTTGGGTGATTCAAGAACCTGTATTAGAAAATGATCTTTGCCGTTCTTTCGCTTCAAGAATTCTTTAATGCTTAAGATATGGGGGTTAATCTCTCGGCCAATTTGGCCGGATACCCCCGAAAGTAGCCCGGTGAGTTGCCTCATACCAATGTCACCAATAATCATCAGATCCACATCGCTCTTAGCTTTTTCCTCATGGAGGGCGATGGAGCCGAAAATGAAACCTAACTTGATGTTGGGGTTGGGCTTCAGAGCTTTCTGAAAAAAATCAACAAGGCCCACTGTCTTTAGAACCAGGCTGCGGATTTCAGCATATAGAGGGTGTTCCTTGTTGGCCTTGTAATAAATCCGGTTCCCGTCTTTGCGCTCTATTATCAAGGTCAATCGAAGTAATTTCTTGACTTCTTGCTGAATCGTTCCAATGGATAAGCCCGAGCGCCTTTCAATCTCCCGCATATGGAGCGCTTCCTCATTTACTCCAAAAAGCAATCGGAAGATTTCGGACCTGATCTTTGAAGACAGGATCTCAGCCAGGAGGTTCATATTGTATGTTTATACCATACAATTGTATGGTTATGCCATACAAAATAATGCTGATGGTTAAAGAACTACCCCCGCCCTCTCCCGCAAGGGGAGAGGGACCTTCCGAATGCAAAAGAACTCCATTCACCCTCTTTCCCCTTGGAGATATTTCTTTATTACCTCCATAAAGGCATCGGCATAGGCGCGCAGCTTGTAGTCGCCCACGCCGTAGACGGTGGCGAAAGCGTCCCGGGTTTGGGGCTTGATCGTGGCCATATCTTTTAAGGACTTGTCGCCGAAGATGACAAAGGCCGGGACCCCCTGCTGGTGGGCCAATTCAGCTCTTTTCTGGCGTAAAAAATGGAACAACCCCTCGTCCACCCCGGCCCATTCTTTATCTCTTTTCGCCCGGGTCTTTTGGGTTATCTCCATCTTCTTGGCCGCCACCAGCGGTTTAACCAGGTTCGGCGCCCGTTCTCCTCGCAGGACTTTTTTGGCTGAATCCGTCAGGGAGAGGGTGGAAAACTCTCCCTCTCTCCGTAAATACCCCTGTCCAACAAGTTGTTCGATCATGTAGCGATCCCGCTCACCTGGTGCACCCGGTAGACACAGGAAAGAATCTTCTGGCCTACGATCAGGGGGTCTTCCACCATCTCCAGCTCGTTCAGACAATAGTCGCAGGCTTCGCAGGAGGCCCGCTCATAGTCCTGGCCGAAGTAGTTGGCCAGAACTTTGTGCCGGCAATGCGGCTGGGAGCAGAAATGATAAAGGCGCTGGAGTTTATCCAGCATGACTTCCTTATGGGGAGAATCCTCCAGTAAAGACTTCCAGGTGAGGTAATCACTTCCCCCATAGAACAGGTAGCAGTGGGCGGGAAGGCCGTCCCGCCCTGCCCGGCCGGTTTCCTGGTGGTAATGCTCTATGCTTTTGGGCATGGCCGTATGGATCACGAAGCGGATATTGGAACGGTCGATCCCCATCCCGAAGGCGATGGTGGCCACCATGACCTCAACTTCTTCCCGGGCAAATTGATCCTGATGGAGGCGGCGGGTTTCATCATCCAGGCCGGCATGATAAGGAAGGTTCTTAAAGCCGAGTTCATTCAGCCGGGCGGAAAGGGTATCCACGTCATCCCGGCGCAGGCAATAGATAATGCCGGATTCACCCGCGTGTTTCTTCAGGAGGTCGGTTACCTGGCTGAGAATCTGGGTGCGGGGTCTCACCTGGTAGGTCAGATTGGGGCGGTCCACCCGGCCGATATGGTTTTGGGGGTTTTCCAGGCCGAGCTGCTCCAGAATATCTTTCTGAACCTCCTCCGTCGCGGTCGCGGTAAAAGCATGAACCGAAATGGGCCTGAATGTTTCTTTGATGATCCTAAGGTTGCGGTAATCTTCCCGGAAGTCGTGGCCCCAGTGGCTGATGCAGTGGGCTTCATCGACCACAAAGAAGGATAGGGGTACGGATTGGAGCAGTTGCCGAGTTCTCTCCTGTTGCAGCCGTTCGGGGGAAATGTACAAAAGCTTTACTCTGCCCTTTAGGACCCGATCCACAACGCGGCCTTGTTCCTCGGGGGCAAGACTCGAATTCAACACCGCCGCGGCAATCCCCATGTCTTTCAGGCTGTCCACCTGATCTTTCATGAGAGAAATCAAGGGAGAAATGACCACGGCCAGGCCCTCCTGCAGCAGGGCGGGAAGCTGGAAGCAGAGGGATTTCCCCCCTCCGGTGGCCAGCATGGTCAAGGTGTCCCTACCGTCCAGGATGGATGAGATCGCCTCTTCCTGGAGGGGGAGAAATGAAGTGTACCCCCAGTATTTTCTCAGAACCGCGGCAATTGGTTTTGATTGCTGATGCGGCAATATTTCTCCTCGTTGCTGCTCAAGGTTCTCGCTGGAAAAATAAGCAGGGGGCAGCAACGGAAAATGGGCTTTATTCCCCGGGATGGTTCCGGGGATTATGGCCGAGTTGACGCTTCTCGATCGACCGCCGGTGGCCTTCCATTTTTTCCATCCGGGCCAGATGCATGGCCGGAGGGGAAAGCCTTTTCAGGCCATCGGGTGAAAGGCAGATGAGGCTGGACCGTTTGAGGAAATCGTAAACTCCCAGGGGGGAAGAAAACCGGGCCGTTCTGCCGGTGGGCAAAACATGGTTGGGGCCGGCCACATAGTCGCCGATGGGCTCGGGGGATAGCTGGCCCAGGAAGATCGCTCCCGCATTTTCAATTCTCGGTAGAAGATCCCATGGATCCTTTACGGCCAGCTCCAAATGCTCGGGAGCGAGTTCATTGGCGATCCGGGCCGCTTCCGCCAGGCTTTTGACGATCAGGAAGGCGCCAAAGCTCTTGAGTGACCGCTCAGCAATCCTTCTCCGGGGAAGATCGGCCAGTTGTTTCTGAACTTCCCGGCGGACTTCTTCGGCAACCTTTCTTGAAGTGCAAAGCAGGATGGCCGCGGCCTGCTCGTCGTGCTCGGCCTGGGAGATCAGGTCAGCGGCCAGGAAAGAGGGCTCTCCGCTTCCATCCGAAATAACGAGAATTTCGCTCGGGCCGGCGATGGAGTCGATGGATACCTCGCCGAAGACCAGCCGTTTGGCCGCGGCCAAGTAGATATTCCCAGGCCCGACAATCTTATCGACCTTGGGGATGGTCTTCGTCCCGTAGGCCATGGCGCCGATGGCCTGCGCTCCTCCGACTTTGAAAATCGCATCCACTCCGGCGATGTGCGCCGCAGCCAGGACGGCGGGGTTCAAATGTCCTTGGGGCGCCGGGCAGGTCATAAGGATTTCCCGGACTCCGGCCACCCTCGCCGGAATGGCGTTCATCAGCACGCTGGAAGGATAGGCCGCCTTCCCGCCAGGGACATAGATTCCCACTCGCTCTATGGGCCGGACGATCTGCCCCAGGATCGTTCCATCCTCTTCGGCGAAGGACCAGGATTTTTGAAGCTGGAGGGAGTGAAACCTTTCGATCCGCCCGGCAGCGAATTCCAGGGTCTCCCTCTCTTCTCGGGAGAGGGCCTTGCGCGCCTTTCGGATTTCCCGGGATGTGACCCTGATGCTCCTTGACGAAGGCGGCCACCCGTCGTATTTGCGGGTGAGTCGGAAAAGGGCCGCATCCCCTCCTTTTTTCACTTCTCCCAGAATTTTCCTGACCGGACCTTCCACTTGCGTAAAGCCCGACTCTCCCCGCCGGGAGAGACTTTTTAGAAACCGGGAGAAATCTCTTTTTCCCGAAACCAGCAGTCTCATGGTCTTATTCTTGAACCCTTCGAATTTTAGCGCCGAGTTTGGTCAATTTTTGATCCAGTTTCTCATATCCGCGGTCCAGATGGTAGATGCGGGAAACCTCCGTGGTCCCCTCCGCCGCCAGCCCGGCCAGAGCCAGGGAGGCGCTGGCTCGCAAATCGGTGGCCATGACCGGAGCTCCGGTGAGATGGGCAAGGCCCCGCACAATGGCATTCTTCCCCTCCACGCGGATATCGGCCCCCATCCGCCGCATCTCGCTCACATGCATGAAACGGTTCTCGAAAACGGTTTCGGTAATCACCGAAAGGCCGTTGGCCAGGCATATGAGGGCCATGATCTGGGCCTGCATGTCGGTGGGAAAACCGGGGTAAGGAAGGGTCTTCACGTCCACGGGCTTGATATTCACCGGTCCGATGACTTTCACCCCGCCCCCTTCCGGGAATATCTCCAGGCCCGCTTCTTTCAGCTTGGCCACCACGGCCTCCATATGGCCGATATTGCAGTTCAAGAGCTTTACGTTCCCCTGGGTGATACCGGCGGCCACCATGAAGGTCCCGGCCTCGATCCGGTCGGGCATGATGGGATACTCGATGGGGCGAAGTTCCTTTACCCCGTCGATCACCATCACATCCGCCCCGGCCCCTTCGATCCTGGCTCCCATTTTTTTCAACGCCTGGGCTAGTTCCACGACCTCCGGCTCCCGGGCCGCATTCTTTAAAACCGTCCTTCCGTCCGCCAGGGCTGCCGCCATCATGAGATTTTCGGTTCCGGTCACCGTGGAGATGTCGAAATAGATTTCGGCCCCCTTCAGCCGGTCGGCCGAGGCCTCTACATATCCATGTTTCAACTCCACCTTGGCCCCCATGGCTTCCAGGCCCTTGAGGTGGAGGTTAATGGGCCGGGCACCGATGGCGCACCCCCCCGGCAGGGAAACTCGGGCCCGTTTCCACTTGGCCACCAGGGGTCCAAGGACTAAAACCGAAGCGCGCATGGTCTTGACCAGGTTGTACGGCGCCTCGAAAGAGTGAACCCCGGAGGCGTTCAGCCGGACCGTCCCGCTGTCCCCTTCGGTCTTGACCCCCATCAGGCGAAGAAGCCGGGCGACGGTCCGGATGTCGGCCAGAGCCGGAACATTCCGGAGGGTAATCGCATCCTCTACCAGCAAGGAAGCCGCGAAGAGCGGAAGAGCGGCGTTCTTGGCCCCGCTCACCGGGACCTCCCCCACCAGACGGTATCCCCCTTCAATGATCATTTTTTCCATGGGGCGACTTCCTATAAACGATTGGGACACAGATAAACACAGATGAACACAGATAAATCATCAAATCGACCTTTCTTTGGAAAGAATTTACCACAGAATGGCATAAAGATTCAGCCCAATTTTAGGAAGGCATCACGACAAGGGCGTGAGCCCCCCTACAATATTTATTATCTGTGTTCATCTGTGTTCATCTGTGTCCCATGAAAATCTTTTACTCTCTTTCGGGCTTTGAAGACGCGGTTGATGCCGCCCAGGTCTTTGGCGAAAGTGAAAGAGTCCAGGTCCGGGTTTTTTTCGGCGATCTTTAAAATCTGCGGATCCTGCCCGGCGCCCATTTCGGCCAGGAACCAACCCCCCGGGAGCAAATATTCATCCACTGCGGGCAAAACCCGCCGGAAGAAATCCAGTCCATCCTTCCCTCCGTCAAGGGCGACTTTGGGTTCATAATCTCGAACTTCCGGCAGGAGCGAAGGAAACTGTCCCCGCGGGATGTAAGGCGGGTTGGTCACGATCAGGTTGAAGGTCTCTCCCTTTTCCAGCGGATGAAACAGGTCCCCCTGCAAGAACCGAATCCGTTCCCGGACTCCGCTCCGCAGGGCGTTTTCCTCGGCCACGGCAAGGGCTTTGGGGGACAGGTCGGTGGCCACCACCTTGGTTGCGGGTAATTCCCTGGCCAGGGCGATACTGATCGCGCCGCTGCCGGTTCCGATTTCCAGAATGTGGAAATCCTTTCCTTCTGCGGGAGTCAGTATTTTCAGCGCTTCGGCCACCAGGGTTTCCGTTTCCGGACGGGGGATCAAGACATCCGGGGTGACGCGGAGGGGGAGGGACCAGAACTCTCTCTTCCCGAGGATGTAAGCCACCGGCTCTCGGCGGAGGCGCCTCCGGATGAGCTCTTTGAACCGGGCCAATTCATCCGGTTGCAGGGGCTGGTCGAAGTGGGTGTAAAGGGCGACCCGGTCGGTGGCCAGCGTTTCGGCCAGAAGGACTTCGGCATCGAGGCGGGGAGTGGCCATACCTTCTTTTTTAAAGCGCTCATCGGCCCAGCGGATGAGCGCCAGGATGGTCCATTCGGTCTGGCCCAAAGGATCCCCCTCACTGCCCGGATTTGAGCGCCTCGGCCTGGAAATGAGCAGTCAGGGCATGGGTCATTTCATCCAGGTCCCCATCCAGAACGCCGTCCAGGCGGTATAGGGTGAGATTGATGCGATGATCGGTGATCCGATTCTGGGGGAAATTATAGGTCCGCACGCGTTCGCTCCGGTCTCCGGACCCCACCTGACTCTTTCGTTGTTCCGATATTTCGGTCTGCTGCTCTTCCGTCAACTTGTCCAGCAGGCGCGCGCGGAGGACCTTCAGCGCTTTGGCCTTGTTTTTATGCTGGGACTTTTCATCCTGGCAGGTCACCACCATTCCGGTAGGGATGTGGGTCACGCGCACCGCCGAATCCGTCGTGTTCACGCTCTGTCCTCCGGGGCCCGAGGACCGGTAGACGTCGATGCGCAAATCGTTGGGGTTGATCTCCACTTCCACTTCATCGGCCTCCGGAAGCACGGCCACGGTCACGGCGGAGGTGTGGATCCGGCCCGAGGCCTCGGTCACGGGGACCCGCTGAACACGGTGCACGCCGCTCTCGTGCTTCAGGACGCTGAACACGCGTTTGCCTTCCACCAGGGCAATGATCTCTTTGAACCCTCCGAGGCCCGTGGGGTTTTCACTCATCACCTCCACCCGCCATCGTTTCTTTTCCGCATACTTGGCATACATCCGGAAAAGGGTGGCGGCAAAGAGAGCCGCCTCTTCTCCGCCCGTTCCCGCGCGGATCTCCAGAAAGATGTTCTTCTCGTCCCGCGGGTCCCTGGGCAGAAGGAGGATCTTGAGCTCTTCTTCGAGGCTGGCCAAGCGCTCCTTCAGCGTCTGAAGCTCGGCCTTGGCCAAGTCCCGCAGCTCCTCATCGGATTCCTGGAGCAACTCCTGGCTCTGCTGGATCTCCTCCTTTACCTTCTTGTAAGCCTGGTAGGTCTCCACCCACTTGGAGATTTCTGCCCTCTCCCGGGCAAGCTTCTGCATCTCCTTGGGATTGCCCAGGGTCTTGGGATCCGCCAGGAGCTGTTCGATCTCCTGGAATCGTTTTTCAACCTGGTCTAATTTCTGGAACATAAATTCAAAATTAATGGGACACAGATAAACACAGATGAACACAGATAAGGCATGGGAAAAAAAGGAAAATAATTGTGGTTTCCGTCGCTTTCTTTTATCTGTGTTTATCTGTGTTCATCTGTGTCCAATTCATTCTTTAAAGAACTGTCTTCTGGCCGGTTTCGATCCGCAGGGCTCCCTGGAGGGCCCGCAGGGCGATTTCGATCTGGTCATCGGCCGGCGGGCGGGTGGTCAAGCGCTGCAGCCAGAGGCCGGGGGCGATGATCCATTTCAGGAGGGGATGATCGGCTTTCTTCCCGCTGAGCTTGATCACCTCATAGGCCAGCCCGGCTATGGGAAAAAGGAGCGGAAGCTTGATGCCCACATAAATCAGGTTGGTAAGCGCCTTCCCCAAAGACGGAAACTTGGGCAGAAAAGGAAAGATGGCGGAAAAAAGAAAAATGCTGACGATGACCACGATCAGCAGGAAGGCCGTCCCGCACCGGGGGTGGAGCGTGGAGTACTTGCGGGCATTGGCCACGGTCAGTTCCTCTCCCGCCTCATAGGCAAAGATGCATTTATGCTCGGCTCCGTGATACTGAAAAATCCTCTGGATGTCCTTCATGAGCGAGATCAGGTATATATAGCCGACTAAAAAGAGGACCTTGATCAGACCATCGATCAGATGGAAGAGAACGCTCTCCACGCCCAGCTCCCGCCCAAAAAAATCACCCAGGAAGCCGGTCAGATAGTGGGGAAGGACGACGAAGAAGAGAATCCCGATCCCGAAGGCCAGGGCCATGACCGAGCCGATGGCCCAGGAGCTGAGCTTATCCTCCCCCTTCCCCTCTTCCAGCGCCTGATTGGCGGAAAAAGAAAGGGCCTGGAGGCCGTTGATCAGGGTTTCGATCAAAACCACCGAACCCCGGATCAGCGGCCATTTCAGGAATTTGAACCGGTTGGACAGGGACCGCCATACGTCTTCCTTCACCACCACTTCACCATTGGGCCTGCGCACCGCAATGGCCAGGGCGTTGGGAGCCCGCATCATCACGCCTTCGATGACGGCCTGTCCTCCGACAGCAATCTTGGACATAATACCAAAGCCGGGGAGAAAAAAGCCCCGTCCCCCTTCAATTTACCGGGGCCCGATGCCCCTCCCGGTGCATCCGACCCGAAATAAAAAAGGGGGCCAAGGGATCCGGGGGCCAAGGCGGAGAATCCAGCTTTCTTCTCCCGCCTCCTTGAATCCCGGAAGCCTCGGCCCCTTCCACCGCTATGACGCCTAGGCAGACTTCTGGCTCTTCAGGCCGTATTTCTTCTGGAAGCGCTCCACCCGTCCGGCCGAGTCGATCAGTTTCTGCTTCCCGGTGAAAAAGGGATGGCACTTGGAGCATATTTCCACCGAGATTTCCTTCCGATTCGACTGCGTCCGGATCTCGTTCCCACAGGCGCATTTGATGATCGACGCTACAAACTTGGGATGAATATCCTTCTTCATTGAGTCCTCCCTAAAAAGCGATCTGCAAAAATAGAACCCATGATATCCTTGCCTTTAGCTGCTTGCGGACCGCTGCTTTTCTACTTGCTCATGGAATCCAGGAACTCTTTATTGTCTTTCGTTCCTTTCATCTTATCCAGCAGGAACTCCATGGCATCGATGGAATTCAACGGCTGGAGAAGCTTCCGTAAAATCCACACCCGGTTGAGCTCCAAGGAGCTCAGAAGAAGGTCTTCCTTCCGGGTTCCCGACTTATTGATATCGATGGCCGGGAAGATCCGCCGGTCCGCCAGCTTGCGGTCCAGGACAATCTCCATGTTGCCCGTGCCTTTGAACTCCTCGAAGATTACCTCGTCCATCCGGCTGCCGGTATCAACCAGGGCGGTGGCAATGATGGTCAGGCTCCCTCCCTCCTCCACGTTCCGGGCGGCGCCGAAGAACCGTTTGGGCTTGTGCAGGGCGTTGGAATCCACCCCGCCCGAAAGGATCTTTCCGCTGGGAGGGATGACCGTATTGTAGGCCCGCGCCAGACGGGTGATGCTGTCCAGGAGAATAATCACGTCTTTCTGATGCTCGATCAGCCGTTTGGCTTTCTCCAACACCATCTCGGCCACCTGGACGTGGCGCTGGGCGGGCTCGTCGAAGGTGGAACTGATCACCTCTCCATGGACGGAACGCTGCATGTCCGTGACCTCTTCCGGCCGCTCGTCAATCAGCAGAACAATCAGGACCGTATCTTTGTGGTTCTGGGCCACGCTGTTGGCGATGGACTGGAGGATCATGGTCTTGCCGGCCCGCGGAGGGCTGACGATCAATCCGCGCTGGCCTTTCCCGATGGGAGTCAGCAGGTCCATGACCCGCATGGATTTGTTGTCCTCTCCCGGAACTTCCAGGCTGAGGCGGGAATTGGGGTAGAGGGGGGTGAGGTTGTCGAAGAGGATCTTCTCTCTGGCCAGGTCGGGCTCCTCGAAGTTGACCGCCTCAACCTTCAGGAGGGCGAAGTAGCGCTCCCCTTCTTTGGGGGGCCGGATCTGTCCGGCGATGGTGTCTCCGGTGCGCAGGTTGAATCGGCGGATCTGGGAGGGCGAGACGTAGATGTCGTCGGGGCCGGGAAGGTAGTTGAAGTCGGGGGAACGGAGAAAGCCGAACCCGTCGGGCAGGGTCTCCAGAACCCCTTCGCCGTAGATCAGGCCGTTCTTCTCGGTCTGGGCCTGCAAGATGGCAAAGATGAGATCCTGCTTGCGCATCCCGCTGGACCCTTCGACGTTGAGCTGCCTGGCCAATTTGTTCAGCTCATTGATCTTTTTTTCTTTCAGCTCAACAATATTCATTTGTACTCCTCAAAAATAATTGTAATTTTAAAAAATTGCCGGCCGGTATCACGGTGAAGTGGTGAGAGAGACTCTTCCAGATTGATCCATTTGTGGATTTCTTTTCGGGTCCTTGTACTGGGAGGGGGAAAAGTCTACGGTCTTAAAGGCCTGATCGATTTTCACACCACCGCTTTACATTAAAATCTACTGAATCCTAAGCTGAGCATGAGAACCTTATTCGGATTCTCAGAAAGGACTTCGCTGGATCAGATTTCAAGGCAGATTTTTTGGCCAATCCCTGTGGAAGGATTTTACTCACTTATTTTAAGAACAGCGTAAGCCTTTGTCAAGCAAAATTTTGGAGCTTTTCTGGGGTTATGGGCTTTCCCCGCCCCGCGACCCATCGGGGGCCCCCGCCTATTCCTTCCTCAGGGCAATGAAATTCAACTGTCTCCCTCCGGTTTTATCGGCATTTCGGTAAGAATAAAAAGTATCCCCATGGCAGGAAGTACAAATTTTTAAGACCTGTATATTTTCTTTTGAAATTCCATACCTTTCCAGAAGATAGAGGTTGGCCCGGTAGAGGTCCAGGAGCCATTTCCCCTCCCTCCGGGGGCGGGAAATCAGGTCCCACGGGAATCCTCCGGAGACGAATGCATTTTTCACCGGTCCATCTACCTCATAGCAGCAAGGACCGATGCAAGGTCCCAACGCGGCCAGGATATTTGAATTTTTGGACTGGAAAATTTCCCCCATTTTTTCCGCGGCTTTTCCGGCAACTCCCCCGGCCGTTCCCCGCCAGCCCGCATGGACAATCCCGATCGCCCCCTGAATGGGATCATAGAGAAAAATCGGCAGGCAATCGGCGGTGAAGACCCCCAGGGCAACCCCCGGGGTACGGGTGAGGAGGGCATCCCCCTCTAGCCGCCAGACTTCTTCGATCTTCTGCACATTTTCCTCAAAGAGGACGACTCGATCTCCGTGGACCTGGCGTAGGGACAGTAAAGGAAAAATTTCTTCCCCCGCGTTGACCGACTTTCCATGCCAGTCTTTGCGGGAGTTTTTCTCCCCCCCCGGGTTCTTCCTCCCAAATCCATGGGCAATTTTGTTATTCTTCCCCTTCCAGGCCTCGACTTCAAGAAATCCGGGTCCCTTCGCCGGGATCATTTCCCAATTCATCATTACCAGCTCTTATCTCCTCCCCCAGCGGATGGAAATTACGAAGTTCCACTGGGCGGTCAATCCTTTAATCCCACAACCCCCATGGGTCATTCCTTGTCCATCTTTCTAAGAAGGACGATGGCTTCTGCCAGATCCCCGGGGAGGGGTGAAGAAAACTCCAGGGTTTCTCCCGTAGTGGGGTGAACGAAACCGAGAGTGGCCGCATGTAGGGCTTGGCGCCACATTTTCTGAAGCCCCTGCCGGAGGGGTAAAGGTTCAATGGAGGCCAGCCTCTTCCGCCCGCCGTACAGGGGGTCGCCCAGGATCGGATGCCCGATGGAAGAGAGGTGAACGCGGATTTGATGGGTCCGTCCCGTCTCCAGGCGGAACTCCGCCAGGTTAAAAGACCGGAAGCGTTCCAGGACCCTCCAGTAGGTCCGGGCTTCCCTCCCTTTTCGGGGGCGCGCCGACATCTTCTTCCGGTGGGCCGGGTGCCTCCCGATACGGGCGTCCACCCGCCCCTCATCCGGCAGCTGGCCGAAGACGATGCCCTTATATTCTCTTTTCGCGGTGTGCTTCTTGAATTGTTCCGACAGGAACCGGTGGGCCAGGTCGTCTTTGGCCACCACCAGAACACCGGACGTATCTTTGTCCAGGCGATGCACAATCCCCGGCCGGAGAACTCCGCCGATGCCCGCCAGGTCCGGACAGCGATGGAGAAGGGCATTGACCAGGGTCCCTGAATCGTTCCCCGCTCCCGGATGGACCACCATGCCCGCGGGCTTGTCCACCACGATCAGGTGAAGGTCTTCGTAGAGAACTTTCAGGGGAATGGCCTCCGCCTGGACTTCCAGCCTCTGCACCTCAGGGAGGGTGAGGGTCACCTCATCGTTCTCCCGGAGCCTCAAGCCTGCCTTGGCCTTCCGTCCCCCGACCTGGACTTTGCCCATTTCAATGAGCCGTTTGATCCGGGATCGGGAAAGGGCCGGGTCCCTCTCGGAGAGAAAGACATCCAATCGCTTGGCGGAATCCTGGGGATGAACCCGGAAGGTGGCGATGGAATTCATTCTTTCAGGATCGGGAAGCGGACAGGCAGCCGCGGAAGGAAAGAGCTTTTTTCATTTTTTTTCTCCGGGTGAGGCTCCGGATTTCGTCCAATCTTTCTCCTGCTGCTTCCTCACCGGCTTTCAGGCACTCTTCGAAACGGTGAAAATCCGCCCAGCGAATCCCTGCCAGGGACGGGCGGATCACGATATCCGCCTCTTTCAACTGCAATTGACTCAGGCTGCTTTGGGTGATGTCGTAGGTCCGAAGGACGATATCCAGTCCCGTGTCAAAATCCAGAGATTCGTTGATCCCTTCGGCCACATCCACGGCAATGGTTAAATCCGCCCCCATCTTGCGCAGCGGGCCGACCGGAACGCGGTTGATCCAGCCGCCGTCCACCAGACATTTATCCCCCATGATCACCGGGGGAAGGATCCCGGGGATGGCGCAACTGGCACTCACCGCCTTCTGCAGCGCCCCTTCCCTCAACACCACTTCTTCGCCGGTCTTCAGATCCAGGGCCACCACGGCCAGGGGGATCGCCGTTGTTTCCATGTTAACCGGGTCGAGTAAAAAATTGATGTTCTGGATGAAATCCTCTTCCGAGATCGGGGCTTGTCGGGTCAAGGACTGGGTGTAGAAGACCCCTTTCTTGATGAAGGTGGCAAAGCGGTGGAAAATTCCCGTAAAGGTCGGTTTTGTTTCCTGGTCGGGCTCGCGGAGAAAATCCGGATTGGTCTTCTGAAACTCTTTACTCTCCAGGTAGCGCGCGAACCTTTCGGCCACAAAATAACACTGGGGAGTCAAGGCGTATGCCGCACCCACCAGGGCTCCCATGGATGTGCCGGCCAGGAGATCGATGGGGATCTTCGCCTGCTCCAGGGCGCAGAGGACCCCCAGATGAGCTAGCCCTCTGGCTCCCCCCCCTCCCAGAGCCACCCCGATCTTAAACCATTTGGCCATGCTTTTGCAGAATGTTGAATCCGGCGGCCGCGAACCCTTCCCGCAGACGGGCGCCCGCGGGGATTTAGACAGCAACCCCCAGGATGAATCCTATTCTCGGGCAGCCCTCTCCACAACCCGGAGTCGAACCTTGGCCCGCTCCAGGGCTTCCAGTTCCTGCGGATAGGCAGGGTCTTTGGGAGTCAGGGTCTTCAGTTTTTCCTCCGCCCGGGCGTTCGCCGCCCGGGCCCGGTCCACATCGATGTCTCCGGCGGACTCGGCCGTATCCACCAGGATGGTGATCCGGGCCGGAGTGACCTCGGCAAACCCTCGGTTGACCGCCAGGTAATGGACCCCCTTATCCAGTTTATAGTGGAGTTCCCCAATTCTTAGAGAGGTGAGCAGCGGAGCGTGTCCCGGAAGAACGTCGAAATCTCCCTGGCTCCCCGGGACGTAAACCTCCTCCACTTTGGAGCTGACCACCAGGCCGTGAGGAGTAACAACCTCTAGCAGGAAAGTCTTATCCACGCCCGTTTCCTTTAGACCATCGCTCCCAGGCGCTTGGCCTTGGCGACGGCATCTTCAATGGGCCCTACCATGTAAAAGGCCTGCTCCGGAAGATGGTCCCACTTGCCCTCCACCAGTTCCTTGAATCCCCGGACGGTATCCTTGATCTTCACGTAAGCGCCGGGGGTCCCGGTAAATTCCTGAGCCACAAAGAAGGGCTGGGAAAGGAACCGCTGGATCTTCCGGGCCCGGGAGACGATGAGCTTGTCTTCCTCCGAGAGCTCGTCCATTCCCAGGATGGCAATGATGTCCTGGAGGTCCTTGTACTTCTGCAAGATGAACTGGACCTTGCGGGCGATGGCATAATGCTCCTCCCCGATGATCAGGGGATCCAGGATGCGGGAGGTCGAATCCAGGGGGTCCACGGCCGGGTAGATGCCCAGTTCGACGATCTGCCGGGAAAGAACGGTGGTGGCATCCAGGTGGGCGAAGGTGGTCGCCGGGGCCGGGTCGGTCAGGTCGTCAGCGGGAACGTAAATGGCTTGCACCGAGGTGATGGACCCCCGCTTCGTGGACGTGATCCGCTCCTGGAGCTCGCCCATCTCCGTGGCCAGCGTGGGCTGGTATCCGACCGCCGAGGGCATTCGTCCCAGCAGGGCCGACACCTCGGACCCCGCCTGGGTGAAACGAAAGATATTGTCGATGAAGAGAAGGACGTCCTGCCCTTCCTCGTCCCGGAAATACTCGGCCGCCGTCAGAGCCGACAGCCCTACTCGGGCGCGGGCTCCGGGAGGCTCGGTCATCTGTCCGTAGATCAACGCCGTCTTTTCCAGGACCTTGGATTGCTTCATCTCCAGCCAGAGGTCGTTTCCCTCGCGCGTCCGCTCTCCCACGCCGGCAAAGACAGAAAAGCCCCCGTGTTCCATGGCCACGTTATGGATGAGTTCCATGATGATCACCGTCTTGCCGACTCCGGCCCCCCCGAAGAGCCCGATCTTCCCCCCTTTCAGGTAAGGAGCCAGGAGGTCTACGACCTTAATCCCGGTTTCAAAGGGCTCCATGTTGGTGGATTGTTCCGCAAACTCCGGGGCCGGGCGGTGGATCGGATATCGCATCTTGGTCACCACCGGGCCCATTTCATCCACCGGCTTTCCCACCACGTTCAGAATCCGGCCCAGCGTTTCGCGTCCCACGGGCATGGTGATCTGTTCCCCGTAGTAGCTGGCTTTCATGCCCCGGACCAGCCCGTCGCTCGTATCCATGGCCACGCACCGCACGACCTCGTCCCCCAGGTGCTGGGCCACTTCGACGATCAGGT
Organism: Deltaproteobacteria bacterium; assembly: GCA_026388915.1. Taxonomy (GTDB): domain Bacteria; phylum Desulfobacterota; class SM23-61; order SM23-61; family SM23-61; genus SM23-61. The sequence continues at coordinate 15,205 of JAPLIW010000750.1, read as the reverse complement.
TCTCCTCCTGGTCATCGATGCGGGGGTTGGTGATCTTGAGGGCCCCGTAGATGGGGGGAAGCTCTCCGCCGCTGAATTCCACATCTACCACCGGTCCGATAACCTGGGCAATCTTTCCGACTTGGATCACGTTCTTCCTCCTGAAGCCAAAGTCATTCACCGCAGAGATCGCGGAGAACGCTGAGATAAATTTAAAAAAAGTTTAATTCGTCTGCTTCCCCTAAGAATGGCGCAAGGCTCTATGCCCTTGATGATTGACTTTTGACTGTTTAAATCCTCTGCGCCCTCTGCGTGCTCTGCGGTTCAATTGTTTTTACTTCAAAGCCTCGGCCCCGCTGACGATCTCGATCAGCTCTTTGGTGATGGAGGCCTGGCGGGCTTTGTTGTACACCAGGGTCAGCTTTTCAATCATATCCCGGGCATTGTTGGTGGCATTCTCCATGGCCGTCATCCGGGCCCCGAACTCGGAGGCCACGGATTCCAGAAGGGCCCGGTATATTTGTACCTCTACGTACATGGGCAGAATTTTTCCCAGGATCTCCACCTCGGAGGGTTCATAGATATATTCTACGGCCGTCGGTCCTTTGGGCGCTTCCTCCCCTTCCGCGGCTTTTTTGGGGGTTACCGGAAGAATCTTCTCCAGGACGATCCGCTGCTGAATGGCCGACCGAAATTCACTGTAGAGCAGGTAAATGGCATCCACCTGCTCGGCGATATAGGATTGGACCAGGTCCTCCCCGATGCGGGCCGCCAGGGGAAAATCCACCTTTCCAAAAAGGTTAACGTATTCCCGCCGCATTTTTACGTTTCTTTTGCGGAAGTAATCGCGGCCCTTGCGTCCGATGAAGGATAAGGCCAGTTCTTCGGTCCGGGTCTTTTCTTCCTCCAGGAATTTCTCCGCTCGCTGGATGAGGTTCATGTTGAAAGCCCCGCAGAGGCCCCGGTCCGAGGTAAAGACCACAACTTCCACCCGTTTCGGTTCCCTCCGGTATAACAGCGGATGGGCCTCGGGCGAGGTCCTTGCGGCTAGGCTGCTAAGAACTTCGAACATCTTGGTGGCATAAGGACGGGTGGCCAGGATGTTCTCCTGAGCCCGTCGCAGTTTTGCCGTGGCCACCATCTTCATGGCCTTGGTGATCTGTTGGGTGGACCGAACGCTGGCGATCCGCTTTCGAATGTCCCGCAGGCTTTCTTTGGGCATGGCTGCTTACTCCGCCTTGAATTTCCCTTTGAACTCTTCCAGAAGGGTCTTCACCTTCTTCTCCAATTCCGCGTCGATGGTCTTCTTTTCCCGGATTTCTCTCAATATCTCGGAAGACTTCTTTTCCACGAATTCGTAGAGCTCCGCCTCGTACCGCTGGAGAGCGCTCTCCGGATACATTTCCAGGAATCCGTTCGTGCCAGCAAAGATGATCAGGACCTGTTTTTCCACCGGGAGCGGTCGGTATTGGGGCTGTTTGAGAATCTCCACCAGCCGGCTTCCGCGGGCCAGCTGGGCCTGGGTGGCCTTGTCCAGGTCACTGCCGAACTGGGCAAAGGCGGCCATCTCGCGGTACTGGGCCAGATCCAGGCGGAGGCTTCCGGCTACCTGTTTCATGGCCTTGATCTGGGCGTTGCCCCCCACGCGGGAGACCGAAAGTCCCACGTTGATGGCCGGCCGGACTCCGGAATAGAAGAGTTCCGACTCCAGGTAAATCTGTCCATCGGTAATGGAGATGACATTCGTGGGAATGTAGGCGGAGACGTCGCCGGCCTGAGTCTCAATGATGGGCAGAGCGGTGAGGGACCCCCCGCCCAGGTCGTCGCGCATCTTCGCCGCTCTCTCCAGCAGGCGGGAGTGCAGGTAAAAGATGTCCCCGGGAAAGGCTTCCCGTCCGGGGGGGCGACGGAGGAGAAGGGAGATTTGCCGGTAGGCGGTGGCATGTTTGGAAAGGTCGTCATAGATGCAAAGGGCATGTCTTCCCGAATCCCGGAAATACTCTCCCATGGCGCAGCCGCAATAGGGAGCGATGTACTGCATGGGAGCTGGGTCGGAGGCCGTGGCGGCCACCACCGTCGTGTATTCCATGGCCCCGTATTTTCGAAAAACGTCCACCACTCGGGCGACCGTGGAACGCTTCTGGCCGATGGCTACGTAGAAACAGTACACCCCAGCCCCTTTTTGGTTGATGATCGCATCGATGGCCAGGGCCGTTTTCCCGGTTCCCCGGTCTCCGATGATCAATTCCCGCTGTCCCCGGCCGATGGGGATCATGGAATCAACGGCTTTCAAGCCGGTCTGGATCGGCTCTTTCACCGGCTGGCGGACCACGATTCCCGGGGCCTTCTGTTCAATGCTACGAAAATTTTTGGCTTCCACCGGCGGCCCCTCATCGATGGGCTGGCCCAGGGAGTTCACCACCCGCCCGATGAGCTCCTCCCCTACGGGGACCGAGGAGATGCGGTTCGTCCGCTTGACCGTATCCCCTTCCTTGATCAACTCGCCCTCGCCGAAGAGGACCGCCCCCACGTTGTCCTGCTCCAGGTTCAAAGCCATGCCGAAGACGCCGTGGGGAAATTCCAGAAGTTCCCCGGCCATGACCCGGTCCAGGCCATAGATTCGCGCGATCCCGTCTCCCACGGACAGGATGACCCCGGTTTCGGCCACATCTAGCTTCCGGTCGAATCCCTGAATTTGACTGCGGATGATCGCGGTAATTTCGTCGGCTTTAATCTGTACGGCCATCTTGGCTCACTCCTTGTATAGGTTCTCTTTCGCCTTCAAAAGCTGGGTTTTGAGGCTTCCATCATAAATGACGTTTCCGATTTTGGTTATGCCCCCCCCGATGAGCGAAGAATTCTCCCGGGTGGAGAGGATCACTTCTTTGCCGGTGGAAAATTCCAGTTGCGCTTTGATCTCCCCCACGAGCGGAGAGGGGAGCTTCTCCGCGGAAATCAGCGACGCCCGGAGGCGATTGGAAACTTCATCGGCGAGACCTTCATAGGACTTGACCATCGCGGGAAAATGGTCCATCCGGTCTCGTTCGATGAGCAGATCCAGAAAATCGAGGGTCGTTTTGGCTAAGCCCAGCAATTCCCCCACGCTCCTGGCGATCGCCTTCCTCCGGGGAGCGGGGTAGAAAGGGCTGAAGAGAACCACCCTCAGCTCCTTGTTTTCTTGAAAAAGTCCGGCCAGCCTTTCCAGATCCCTTCCCAGGACTTCGTGATTCTTCTCTTGCCGGCCGATCTCCAGCAGGGCCTTGGCATATTTCCGCGCGATGGTTAGGCTGATCACCGGATCTCCTTCAGCTTCCCGATATACTCGCGGACCAGCCTCTCCTGGTCCTGAGGTTGAATGGCTTCCTTCAGGAGTTTTTCGGCCAGCTCGAGGGAAAGGTCTACCATTTCCTTCTTCAACGCCACCCGGGCTTTCTTCACTTCATGCTCGGCGATGATCTGAGTCTGTTTCCGGACCCGCTCTCCTTCTTCCTGCGCCCTCTCCACGATCCTCTTCCGTTCTTCTTCGCCTTCCTGGCGAATCGTCTCATGAAGGTCACGGATCTCCCCGCTCAGGGATTCGAGTTTCTTCTCCCACTCCCCCAGCAGCTTTTGCGCCTCACTCTTTTTTTGGGAGGCCTGATCCAGAGAGCTGCGGATACCTTCTTTCCTTTTTACCAGGAAAGAACCCAGGGGCTTCTTCAGCATCTTGGCCAGGAAAAACAAAAGAAAGGCGAAAGCAATGATCTGCCAGATCACTTCGATGGAGAACCCGCCCCCGCGCCCGTCCCCGGAGGCCCAGAGATTTTCGGTAACCAATATTTGAAGCCCTTGGCTCCAACCCAACCAGCGGGCGAATTTTTTCACTGAATACTCCTCCCCAGCATTTTGGCCGCGATCTCACGGGAGAGATTCCGGGCTTGAAGCCTCAGGCCGGCCCGGGCGGCCTGGCTTTCCTCCTGGATTTTTCCCTTCATCTCTTCCAGGAAGCGATTGGCTTCTTCCATCGCTTTTTGCAGGATCTCCGCTTCCCGGGCCAATCCTTCCTTGCGGATCTCTTCCCGGACCGAGGCCCCCTGGGCCTGGGCCGTACTCATGGAATCCCGGTGTCGCTCCATCAATTCCTCGGTGCGCTGCTGGAGTTCTCGGGCTTTCTTCTCGGCTCCCTCGACCCAGTCTCTTCTTTCCTGAAGAACGCGCAGAAAAGGTTTGAAGACTATGCCGCTCAAGGCAACCATGAGGATCAACACGATGGCCAGCTGAAAAATAACCGTGAAGTTGAGCTCGATCATCTAATAATCTCCTGGGACCAAATTCCGAATTCCAAGGCCCAAATCTATTCAAAATCTAAATGGCCCATGACCGAAACGAAAGCCAATGAATTTTTACCCTGGGGCCATGAAAAATTTTTTCCTACGGGGGGCCTGGTGCCTTTTTCTTGTCTTCCTTTTCGAGGTCGCCGGTCATATGCGAGGTTCCCTCAAAGATCACCCCTTCCCCGAACACCAGCACGGGAGCGTGAAGGTCTCCAAAAATTTTCGCCGGAGCATAGGCCTCGATGCGGTTTTTCGCGCGGATGATTCCGTGAACTTCTCCCCTGACCATCACCACTCCGGTTTCAATTTCGGCCTGCACTTTCCCTTTTTCCCCCACGATGATCATTCCCTCGCCGCGGATCTGGCCGGTGAATTTCCCGTCGATCCGGACCGCTCCTTCGAAGGACAATTTCCCGTCGAATTCCGTCCCCCCGCCCAAAAGGGCGTTGATCTCTTCGCTGGGATTCTGCGGGTTCTTTTTCAGGTCGGTCCCCCCTTTCCCTTTTTATCTCCGCAGGAGCTCAATGATTCGGTCCAATTCATCGGGGGAAAAGAAATCGATTTCGATCTTCCCCCGTTTTCGCTTTCCCACAATCCGCACCTTCGTGCCCAGGGCCCGCTGGAGTTCTTCGACCAACGCGCTCCATTCCGGGTTGGACCGGCGGGGAGTGGGGGAACTTCGGGTCCGCAGCCTTTTGACCAGGCTTTCGGTCTGGCGGACCGACAGGCCACCCGCGAGTAACCTTTTCCATAAAAGCTTCTGTTTATCGACTCCGTCGAGGCTGAGGAAAGCTCTCGCATGGCCCATGGTGATCTTGCCTTCGGCCAGGCTCAGCTTGATTTCCGGCGGGAGTCTCAGCAGCCGGACCGTGTTGGCAATCGTGGTCCGGTCCTTCCCTACCTTCTTGGAGATCTCTTCCTGGGTGAAATGGAATTGCTCCACCAGTCGTTTATAGGCTTCGGCCTCCTCGATGGGGTTCAGGTTCTCTCGCTGGATATTCTCGATGAGGGAAAGCTCCAGCATCTCCGAGTCGGAAACGTCCCTTACCAGGATGGGGATTTCTCTCAGGCCCGCCCGCTGGGCTGCCCGCCACCTTCTTTCACCGGCGATCAGCTCATAACCGTCGATCTTGCGCCGGACCAGCAGAGGCTGGAGAATTCCTTTTTCCCGGATGGAATCAACCAGCTCCTGGAGTTGTTCGTCGGAGAAAGTCTTCCGGGGTTGAAATGGGTTGGGCTGAACTTCCTCGATCCCGCACTGCTGAAGGGCTTTTTTCCCTTCCCCCTCGGGGACTCCCTTTTCCGGAATCAAAGCCCCGAGCCCTTTTCCCAATGCCTGCCGCGCGGTCAAATTCACCGATCCTTGCTAATGCTTTGCCGGGAATTTTTTCCCAAAAATGAATGACGATTCACTTTAAAATAAACAAAAGAAAAATGTCAAAGGAAAAATATATATTTTTAGCCCTTCGCGCGGCGAGCGATAATCTCCCTGGCCAACTCCAGGTAGCTCTCCGCCCCCCGGGAGTTGGCATCATACAAAATGATGGGTTTACCAAAACTTGGACATTCGCTCAGGCGAACGTTTCGGGGGATCATGGTGTTGAAAACCAGGTCGGGAAAATGCTTTCGAACCTCTTCGGTGACCTGGTGAGATAGGTTATTCCGCTTGTCCACCATGGTCAGCAGGATGCCCTCAATAGTAAGGTCCGGGTTTAGGTTTTCTTTAATTAACCTAATAGTTTTAACAAGTTGCGATAGTCCTTCCATAGGATAATACTCGCACTGGAGAGGAATCAACACGGAATCCGACGCGGTTAGGGAATTCACGGTGATAAGTCCCAGGGAAGGGGGGCAATCGATGATTAGGTAATCGAAGGCCTCCTTCACTTCTTTGAGTGCCCTTTTCAATCGGACTTCCCGGTCCGGGAAGGGAACCAGCTCTATTTCCGCACCAATCAGGTCCATGTCCGAGGGGATGATCTTGAGAAAATCAAGCTCCGTGTCCTGAATCAGGTCCTTCAAATTGGCCTGGTCAATCAGGGCATGATAGATGGACTTGCCCGATCGTTTCTCTCTGGTGAGCCCCAGACCGCTGGTGGCGTTTCCCTGGGGGTCGATATCGATAAGGAGGGTTTTCTTCTCGGCCACCGCCATCGATGCCGACAGGTTCACCGAAGTGGTGGTCTTTCCCACGCCCCCTTTTTGGTTGGCCACGCTGATGATTCGTCCCATCAAGGTTTTTCTCCAGTCCGATTACTTATCCCATTCAGCCCATAAATTTCAAGAGAAAAGTGAAATGTCCAGAAACAAGGATTATCTCCAAATCACCTGACATTTCGAATCTACCAGCTCTTTGGCTCTAAACTTATTTGGAGATGATCCAAAAACGAAAATATCCGTGTTCCACGTGGAACAATCAACTTATTTCTTCTTCAAGCCTATGAGGTTTCGTTCATGGCCCAGGTAAGGAAGCTGGATCGCCTCAAGAAAATTCGGTTCCAGGCTCATATCCTTCAGGGAAGCGAGGCTCTCCTCCAACTCCTCCCGCCCTTTCTTCCCTTTCATGGCCAACAGGATTCCCCCTTTTTTTAGAAAATCGACGCCCTCGGAGGCGAAGGCCAAGAGGGAGCCGAAAGCCCGGGATATGACAAAATCAAAGGTCGCGGATAAACCCTCAATCCCTCCATCTTCCCCGCTCCAGCGAACTTCGACTCCGCTTAATTTTGAAATTCTCAAAACCTCCTTCAGAAAAAAAACTTTTTTCCGGGTCGCTTCCAGCAATACAATTTTTAGATCGGGGCGTACAATTCTCAAAGGAATCCCCGGAAACCCGGCCCCGGATCCCAAATCCAGGACGGATTTCTCCTGGGGAAGGTATTTTAGCAGAGTCAAGGAATCCAAAAAATCTTTAAGGATGACCTCCCGGTCATCTTTCCGGCTGGCCAAGTTGATTTTTTTCCGCCACAGATTCAATTCCTTCAGGTAGAGTTCGAAGGCCTTCATTTGGTCATGGGTCAATGAGATTCCCAGGATGGCAGCCCCTTCGAGTAGGAGGTTCCATGGTTCCTTGGCCGTCATGATTTAGCCCTTTGAAATCAAGTCATGGCCTCTGGCAGAGCCGGGGCCTTGAAAACGTGAACCGTTCAAAGCGGATTCAGTCGAGGAGCCACCTGAGGCTTTTTGAGCACAAGGCCCTTGCGCCCCGGCCACGACTCAAGCCTGCCCGAAATGTGAAACTCTGTGCCCGGCAGAGCCAGGGACTTACGTAAGGCAACTATTAAAAAAAGAAACGATTTCTACGTCTGGGCTCCTTCCTTCATTTCCGACTCCTTCTTTAAATAGACCATCAGAATTGAGAGGGCGGCGGGCGTAATACCGGATATTCGTGAAGCCTGTCCGATGGATAGCGACCTGACCCTGTTCAATTTTTCTCTCACTTCGGTCGAAAGGCCCGGGATAGAGTAATAGTCCATCCTTGGTGGAAGCCTCATTTCTTCCAGCTTTTTGAGCCGTGCCACCTGCTCTTCCTGCCTCTGGATATAACCCGCGTATTTAACCTGAATCTCCACCTGCTCGGATACTTCTTCCGCCGTGCAGGCGCATTCCGGATCAAACTTTGCCAAATCCCTGAAGGAGATTTCCGGGCGGCGGAGAAGCTCCGTCAAAGCCATAGGGTTCTTAATCGGGGCGGTCACCATGGCTTTCATCCGGTCATGCTCCCCGGGAGTCGGGTATAGGATGATTTTCCCCAGCCTCTCCAGCTCTGCTTGTATGCTGCCCTTTTTTTTGATAAATCCATGATAATCTTGGTCATTTACCAGTCCCAGAGACCTGCCCTTCTCTCTTAATCGCAGATCGGCATTGTCTTCCCGCAATAACAAACGATATTCCGCGCGGGAGGTAAACATCCGGTAGGGTTCTTTCGTCCCCTTGGTTACCAGGTCATCGATGAGCACCCCGACATAAGCCTCATCCCTTCTCAGGATAAAAGGGTCTTCCCCCCGGATTTTCAGGACCGCGTTGATGCCGGCCATCAGCCCCTGAGCGGCCGCTTCTTCGTATCCGGAGGTGCCATTGATCTGTCCGGCGAAGAAGAGATTCTCCACGAGTTTGGTTTCCAGCGAAGGCTTCAGTTGGACCGGATCGGCATAGTCATATTCGATGGCATACCCGGGGCGGACAACCTCAGCCCTCTCCAGGCCGGGGATGGAACGGAGCATTCGCACCTGAATGTCCATGGGAAGGCTGGTGGCCAGCCCGTTGGGATAGACCTCCAGGGTATCCAATCCCATGGGTTCCAGAAAAATCTGGTGTTGATCCTTCTCCGCGAAGCGGACGGTTTTATCTTCGATGGAAGGGCAGTATCTGGCTCCAGTCCCCTTAATCACCCCGGAATAGAGGGGGGAGCGGTCCAGACCGGAGCGGATGATTTCATGCGTTCGGGAGTTGGTATAAGTAATGTGGCAGGGGACCTGCCGCAGAGGAACCGTCTGGTTGCTGAAGGAGAAAGGCCTGGGTGGATGATCACCCTGCTGTTCCTGAAGCCCGGAAAAGTCTATGCTCCTTCCATCCAGCCGGGGGCAGGTGCCGGTTTTGAGGCGTCCCAGAGTGAACCCCAGTTTCATGAGACCTTCGGACAATTTGATGGAAGGGAGGTCCCCCATTCTTCCTGCGGGGAAATTCTTCAAGCCGATATGGACGAGCCCGCGGAGAAAGGTCCCGGTGGTTATGACTACCGCTTTGGACAGAAACCTCTCTCCCACGTTGGTAACGACTCCTTCCACCCTTCCGTCGTGAATAAAGAGATCATCCACCAGGGCCTGCCGCAGGAAAAGATTCTTCTGGCGCTCCAGCACCCTCTTCATTCGCAGGTGATAAAGATGCATGTCCGATTGGGCTCTGGAAGACCGGACTGCCGGCCCTTTTTTGGTATTCAACCGGCGGAACTGGATTCCGGTCTCATCCGTATTTTTTCCCATCTCCCCACCCAGAGCATCGATCTCCTTCACCAGTTGTCCTTTGGCCAATCCCCCGACAGCCGGGTTGCAGGACATCCGGGCCACCGCCTCCAGGCTGATGGTAAGGAGCAGGGTGGAATGGCCCATCCGGGAACAGGCCAGCGCTGCTTCGCACCCGGCATGGCCGGCTCCGATTATGATGACCCCATATTGGGTAGGATAAGTGTCCAAGAATTCTCCCTAAAAAGTATAAGGGCAAAGATGTTTCACGTGGAACATAGGGTATAAATTCTATCTAACATGCCAAAAATAATATACTTTTTAATATCACCGGGATTAAATTTTGTCAACCATTCTTTTTTGTATATAAACCTAGATCCGATCCCGTTTTCTAACAAATTGAATGAATTACGGGTTCTGTTTTCCAGTCGTTCCGAAAGGCCCTTCCTTCGAGCCCGCTTATTGTTCTTGTATCTTCCTTGGAGCAAGAGGCTTTTTCCAAAAACGGGTGTTTTTTCATTTTGTTTTTCAAAATTCATACAAAAATCATAAACTTAGATTAATTTTCTGACCTGGGTGCAAGGCTGCGCTTCTTGGCATGATAAGGCGGTATTGCTTTCATCGGTAGAGGCGGAAGGCGTGATTGAGGATTGGAAAAGAATTAATTCCGAAATCCCCCCTGCCCTATATAATCAGTGCAGGGCATGGCCCTGAACCTTACATGGTTCAGGGCGCATTCCGAATTTGCATTGTCCGATGGGCCTGCCATTCTGCGGAAGCACGGGGGGATCTCCGGCTAGAATTATTTTCCCGCCGATGCTTTTCCCGCACAATCCCGCCAGAGGCGGGATTTCCGGGCCGGGCACCGCCTGAAATTCAATCCATTTTCTGCCTACTTGGCGAAAAGTGAGGGGGGGCAAGAGACGGGGAATGATTGACTTTTCTCCATGGATTTGGTATACAGGGGGAGAGTGTCCTCCATTTCCATTTCCTTCGATGAAAAAAGGGATTCGATTTCTAAATCAAAAGTTGGGCAAACGTATTACTCATCGCCCCAAGCCATGGGTAGGGAAACCCCAAAAGAAGGCATTAAAGGCCCCCAATCGATGAGCTTGCGGGATGGGTTTTATCTCCTCTCGCTGCTGTCTTTTTTTCTTTTCTCGATCTCCTGCGCATCGCAACCCAAAAGCAGCATTCTGGTCAGAGACTTGGTTGAGCCCCCCGCGGTTATTCAGGAAGTCTTTGCCCGGGAGGGAAAGAGCGATTACTCTCTCCTTCTTGACGAAGGATACTCTTTCCGGCTTATCTACCTCTGTGAAAACAGAGTTTTGAATTTTGTGGAAGAACCGCAGAAGAATCCTGTCCTGGTAAGCATTCAAACGATTCTCGATACTCCGGTGGAAAAGAAACTGTCGGGCGATGATCGCAGGCGCATCTGGGCATGTATTGAAAGAAAGGTATGGGAGGAACATTCCCGGGTAGAAGAATACAAGAGCCGCCTGGTTCGGGAAAGGATGCAGCTGGAGAGAGAATTAAGGAGCGCCCGGTCTCAAAAAGACCTGATCCTGGCGGAGATTGCCGAAAAGAAAAGGCTGGAGGCGGAAAAACAACGTCGGATTGAGCAGGAAAAGAGACGAGTCGAGGAGGAGCGCCAGAGAAGAATTGCCGAAGAGCAGCGTAAATTTTCCGAAGAAGAGCGAAAAATACGATACTATAAAACAGGGCAAAAAGAAGACTCATCACCCCTTCCTCCTCCTCCCACTCTGCTACCCAAGGTTACGGAAAGCGGCGTTTTTATGGTCATGAAAGAGGCCCGGATTTCAGAAGAGCCCCGAGAAAACTCCAAGGCCATCGCCCGGGCTATCAAATATGACATTTTCGACGTCATCAATGCAAAAAACAATGAATCCGGAAACAGATGGTTCCAGGTTTTTGTAGGCGAGCGGGTGATATCGGAGAGGGGGAAAAAGGTCGGCTGGTCCCCGGAGGAAAAACCCTTTTGGGTAAGAAACAAATTACTGGCTTGGGTTTATCCGGGAGATATCGGAAATATTAATAATGTCAAGCCTTTAAAGATTAAGCCGGAAGATGTTCAGTTCACTGGGAAGGCATCTGTCACCCCCCTGAAGCTTACCTTTTATGAAGTAACCTACGGGATGAATACCACCATCCGGGAGGAGATTTTTGGATGGGTGGAAGAAGCAGATGGAATCCGCCGGAGCACAAAAAACAAAGATGAGATGAGGACTCTTCTGAAAGACCTGTCCAAGACCATGTGGCCCCTGCCTACCCAGGAAGATATCCTGAAAGGATATATCCGTCAGGGTTTTACCCGTGAGCAGGTGGTTCTTTCCTGGGGGCGGCCCGATCATGTGAATACCACCCGTACGCTGGTCGGTGTTCACGAGCAGTGGGTATACGGAGAGCCTCCCTTTCCCAAATCTTATGTCTATTTCGAAAACGGGGTGGTTAAAGAATGGGAATTCATTAGAAATAGCGGAAAATAGGATCTTCCTCAGGGACGGAATCAAATCGCAAGAATAGGGGGGGACTATGGGGCTTCAAGATTTCACCGTCTACGACCTGATCGCCCGCAATGCTCGCATCTTTGCCCGCCGGGAAGCTTGGATCACTGACCAACGCCGAATTACCTTCCTTGATTTTTTCAATGACATCAATAAATTATCATATTCTTTGGAGAAGGCCGGCCTTAATAAAGGAGACCGGATAGGAATATTATCCCAGAATTGTTATGAATTCGTCCTCCTTTACGGAGCCGCCGCCAGGTTGGGGGCCATTATGCTCCCCATCAACTGGCGCCTCTCCGCGCCGGAGGTGGAATACATCCTCACCGACGGGCAGCCCCGCTTTCTTTTTGTGGGGCCGGATTATAAAACCACAATCCGGGATTTAATGCCCAAGCTGGGATTCATAAAAAAATTTTATGCCCTTGGATCGGCGGAAGCTGATTATGAAGCCTTCAACCCTTTGATGAAAGAAGGGGGAAAAGCTAAGGAAGTAGATATTCTGGCGAGCGATCCCTATTTGATCATCCACACCGCGGCGGTGGCCGGAAAACCGAGGGGGGCCACGCTTTCCCACGGGAACATCATTGCCGGAAACCTGCAGCACATGGTCACCATGGGTTTGCGGGAAGATGACAGCTACCTTCATATGCTGCCCCTCTTTCACATTGCCGACCTGGCTCTCTCCTTCGCGGTCATGCACGCCGGGGGAAAGAATGTCCTCATGACCAAATTTGATCCTGAACTTGCCCTGCAGTCGATCGAAAAAGAAAAAATCACTTGCCTCGGCGAATTCCCACCCATGCTGGGAATGCTCCTGGAAAAATTGGAGAGCAAGAATTCCGACGTTTCCTCTTTGAAACACGTGGGCGGAATCGATCACCCTTCGAACATTGAAAAATTCAAGAAAAAAGCCAACGTTGAATTCTGGATTGGCTTTGGGCAATCGGAAACCACCGGCATGGTCACGGTTTGCGCCTACACCGAAAGACCGGGTTCCGCGGGCAAAGAAGGGCCTCTGGCAAAAATCAAACTGGTCGATGATCATGAACGCGAAGTGCCGGCGGGAACACCGGGAGAGATTTGCGTTCGGGGCCCCCTGGTTTTTTTGGGGTACTGGAAGCTGGAAGCGGACACCCGCTACACCTTCCGTGAAGGGTGGCACCACACGGGGGATATCGGACGCCTCGATGAGAACGGATATCTCTGGTATGTGAAACGGAAGGCGGAAAAGGAATTGATCAAGCCCGGGGGAGAAAATGTATACCCCGCCGAAGTGGAAAAAGTAATTTTGGAGCATCCGGAAGTTGCCGCTGTGTCGGTCATCGGCGTGCGGGACAAAGAGTGGGGAGAAGCGATCAAGGCTGTCTGCGTGAGAAAACCCGGCAGTTCCCTGACCCAGCAGGGATTGATCGATTTCGTGGCCTCCAGGATTGCCCGTTATAAAAAGCCGAAGTATGTGGACTTCGTCCCCGTCCTTCCCAAGACCCAGGATGGTTCGGTAGACCGCGAGAAGGTCAAAGCGGAGCACGGAAAAGCGAATTAAGTGGGGGTTGGTTTTTCCATGGATGAAGGGGTGAAGTCTTCCCTCTAAATGGCCCGTTCCATCCGGGCCAGCTTTGTTCTTGCGAGGGATTGCCGCGTGTTTTTCTGCTTGAGCCAGCGGTGGAATTCCTGGAGGGTTTGTTTCAGGCTGGAAATATTCTTATCCAAGGACTGGGGCGAAGGGCCGCCGGCCGCGGCTCTTTGGGCAATGAAGACCCGCGCTTCTTGAGCCTTATGCAAAAAGGCCCCGGTCATTCTGATTTTTAATCCTTCTTCCTGCAACGCCCGCCGCAGCACAGGAAGGGTGATTTCTTCTGCGCCCTCTTTCTCCGCGTATCGGACCGCCCTCTCCGCGGCCCCTTTGGCCTGCCGGAAGGAAATCTTAAACTCTCGAACCATCTGCTCCACGAGCTCAGGGGCGGTAATAAACCCGGCTTGGCTTCGGGCCTCCATTTCTTTCCGGTTTATCTTGAGCGAAGAGACTATTTCCCCCATGAGCGGGATGGCGGAAAGGCATTCATCCACGAGGTCCATGACTAGGTACTTTGTCCACTGGGTGTCCCGGTTGTATCCCAAAAAGAGCGCTCTGCCGATGGAAAGGAGAGATGCCAGGAGCCCGTGAGCTACCGCAGTCTTGGCCTTTATCACCTCCAGCGGATCGGGGTTGCGCTTCTGGGGCATCATGGAGCTTCCCGTGCTGTAGGCATCGTCCAGTTTGATCAGGCCGAATTCGCCGGTACTGAAAAGGATGAGGGTCTGAGCCATGGAACTCAGGTGGTTCATCATGGCGGAAACCGCAAAGCCCAGCTCTCCTTCGGCCTCCCAGCGGTTCTGGAGGGGGTCAAGGGAATTGGAGCAGGGTCGGTCAAATCCCAGGAGTTTCGAGGAAAGATGGCGATCAATGGGAAAACTGGTTCCGTATCCGGTCATGGATCCCAGCGGGCTCTCATTAAACCGGTTGTACCAGTCCTGAAATCGCCGCACATCCCGGGAGAAGGCTTCGGCGAAAGAAAGCCAGATATGCCCCAGGGTGGTTACCTGGGCAAGTTGGTGGTGGGTGTATCCGGGGGTGATGACCTCCCGATGTTTTCGAGCCTGGCGAATGAGTGTACGGTTCAGGGAAGAAAGGCTGGAAATAAAGTCGAGAGCGCACTCCCTCAGGTACAGACGCATGTCCAGGGCTACCTGATCGTTTCGGCTCCGGGCGGTGTGCAGTTTCCCCCCCACCTCGATTCCCAATGACCACATGAGCCCGGCTCCCCCATAGGTCGTAGGGGATCAGCCGTTCATCCGCCGGGGGTGTCCCACGAACGTCTCTGCCTGAAGTAAAGGCTTCAGCCAGAGTCGACGGCTGTTTTTCAAACCTCTTTCCCCAAAGTTTATTCGTCTTCATAGATTGGGACACAGATGAACACAGATAAACACAGGTTTTTTATTCGCAAAAAACGTGAAGTCCAAAGCCCTAATGGGACGCGGATGAACACGGATTATTCTTTTGAACCTTCAAAACTCCCTGCTCCTCAATTTCAAAAATTATTATCCGCTCCATAAGACAGTATAGAACAAAAATCAACGCAGAAAAACGAAGATTAAAATTCTCCTTAAAATCTTGATTATCCGTGTTGATCCGTGTTCATCCGTGTCCAATACCTGTTCCGCATTCCACATTCGCCATTCCGCATTACCCAAAGACCCCCCCCATGCGCGAGCCGGCCAGCCGGTTGATCAGCCACAGACAAAAAGCGCCGAGGATGATCAGGATTAAGCCGAGGGCCGCCGCTTCGTTCACCGAGCCCCCGATGTAGAAATTGAAGATCCCCCCGGTCATCATCTCCCTTCCGGGAATGACCAACAGGAGAGTTGCCGATGCTTCCTGGAGGGCAAG
>JAPLIW010000480.1 GCA_026388915.1 Deltaproteobacteria bacterium | reverse complement strand
CCCCTGCGCACTCCTGTCTTCTCCCGAATCGGCACTGGATTTTTCCACGACGCGAGCCGGAGTAGGGGCGGTTCGCGAACCGCCCCTACATTCTGGACCCTTTTTACCGAAATGTCGGCATTCCTTGGACACTAAGCGCCTGCAGCGAACCAAAAGGGGCAATTCGCTGGAAATCTCACATCTCCTATGCTAAATAGATAAACAGGCATCCAGTCCAGTGACCGGGAGGGAAACATGCCGAAAGTCCGAGTGGGTAACATAAATCTCTACTACGAAGAGGCGGGAAACGGAATTCCGCTGGTTTTCGTCCACGAGTTCGCCGGCGATTGGCGCAGCTGGGAGGCGCAAATGCGGTTTTTCTCCGGCCGCTACCGGGCCATTACCTTCTCGGCCCGGGGCTACCTGCCGTCGGATGTCCCCGAATCTCCCGATGATTATTCTCAGGACCTGCAGGTTGAAGACCTCAAGAGGCTCATGGATGCCCTGAAGATTGAAAAGGCCCACCTCTGCGGGCTCTCCATGGGGAGTTACACCTCGCTTTTATCCGGGCTGAAATATCCGGAGCGCTGCCGTTCGCTCACCATCGCCGGCTCGGGATATGGCAGCGGAGCGAACCGGGAGGAGTTTCACCGGCAAATCGCCCAGGTGGCCGACCAGATGCTCAAGGGGGGGATGAAAGCGGTCTCCGGGACTTACACCTTGGGGCCAGCCCGGGTCCAGCTGCAGAACAAAAATCCCCGGGCCTGGGAGGAACTCCGCCGGCAGTTCGAAGAACATTCCGCCAAGGGGTCCGCCTATACTTTTCTGGGGGTACAGCGGAAGCGGCCTTCGATCACCGACCTGGGCGATCCGCTCAAAAAGATGACCCTTCCGGTGCTGGTCATGCTGGGGGATGAGGACGAACGGGGGCTGGAAGGAAGCCTCTTCATGAAGCGGAATATTCCCCGCGCCGGGCTGGAGATCTTTCCCCGCAGCGGCCATACCCTGAACCTGGAGGAGCCGGAGCATTTCAACCGCTCTCTCCTCGATTTCATCACCGCGGTGGATGCCGCCCGCTGGGAAGCGCGAGATCCCCGGAGCCTTGCCACGGTTATTTAATATTTTGTCCGCAAGAAAACGCACATAAATTTCCACGTGGAGTCGTGGGTCGGACCGATGCGCACCACCAAAATCCGGCGGGAGAAAGCCCCCCTTGGACCGTATTGCTAGAGTTCCGCAAAGGAACATGGACACAAGGACTATGCCTTCGTAAGTAGGTAAAATACGGACCTTTAGGGAGCTTCATCGTAAGATCCCCGTGGGCTGGGGAGGCACCACCGCCTATTTTGGCAAGCGCAGCGGTCCGACCCACGGCTCCTGGCACCAAGGTCCGACTTTGTCTGATTATTTTCGGGACACCGCGGCGGGAGCCAGCAGGGGGGACCGGCCAGTCGCCCCTACCCGGAGAAAAACTAAGGTTTCACTCTTAGAACCAGAAGAACGGCCAGGCTGATGGCGCCGGCAAAGGCCAGCCAGAGGATCTGATAACTTCCGATGGAATCAAAAACCCACCCGGCGAGGGTCGGGCCCACGATTCCCCCCATGGCCGCCGATCCCATGACGATCCCCAGCATTTTCCCCAGGTAGTCCCTGCCGAAATATTCCCGGAGAATCGTTCCTCTTAACACCATGCTGCCCCCGAAGCTGGGGGGAAAGAAGAGAAGGAAAAGGAGGATCATCCCCGGGACCGCGGCATAGCTGAATGCCAGCATCCCCAGCCCCATGACCCCGAAGGCCAGGGCCAGGACATATCTCTTCGGAAAGCGATCTGCCAGCCAGCCGTATCCCAGCCTTCCTATGATGCTGGAAAGAGGGATCCCGGCAACGACCAGGCCGGCTGCGGCCCGGGACATTCCCAGGTTGTTGAGGTAGGGCATGGAGTGGGTCACCACGCCCATAACAAGCATCATCCGGACCACCTCGGCGAGGTTCAGGTATAAAAAAGACCTGTGCCTCAGCGCCTCCGAGAACCGGATCGGGCTTTTTTCGGGCTTTCCTTTCTCCTGCGGGCTGCCCGGTAAGCCGGGTTCTCCATCGGGCAAAAAGCCATAATCTTCCGGCTTGTCCCGGATGACGAAGACCAGGGGAATTCCCAGAATCAGGAATCCTACCCCCAGGAGGAGTAAGGTGGTCCTCCACTGGAAGGTGTCGATGAGCCAGACAATCAGGGGAATCATCACCCCGCTGGCCCCGAAACCGGTGGACATCAGCCCCAGGGCTTTCCCCAGATTCTTCTTGAACCAGGTCGCCACCACCGTGGTCGTGACCACCGTGGTGCATCCTCCGGCCCCGAATCCCAGGAGGAGGATGACTCCGTAGAACATGAGCAGCGACTGGGTCCTGCTGAAGAGAATGAGGCCCAGGCCCACGGCCAATACTCCCACGAGCATGAGCCTTCTTGCCCCGTACCGATCGGTCAGAAACCCGATCAGGGGGGCAAAGATCCCCATCTCCATCCCCCTCAAACTGACGGCGAAAGAAACCTGGGTGTAGCTCCAGCCGAATTCCTTGATCAGGGGATCGATAAAGGCGGTAAAGCCGAAGAAGAGGATGCTGCTCACATACAGGTTGATGATCATGCAGGCCAGGATAATCCACCAGCCGTAGAAGATTTTTTTAATCATAAGCTCCGTTTTGAATCCCCGGGAATAGCCCATTAAAACTTTATCCCTGGGCAAAAGTCAATGGCCCGTTCAAATGCGGAATTCGGAGTGCGGAATGCAGAATAAAAAACCGAATAGGACACAGATAAACTTAGCGCGGCGGAGCCGCAACCAAAAGAAATCACCCCCCCCTCCCCACCCCGAAGGTGTGAAAAAATTGAATTTCAGCCGTCACCCCGGTGTAAACCGGGGTCCAGTCAGTTCGTAAGGCTTCGCAAGCACTGGATTCCGGCTTTCGCCGGAATGACGTAAAAAAGGAACCAAATCGATTTTTTCACACCTTCCCCCCTCGAGGGGGAGGGTTAAGGCAGGGGGGATGCTTTTTGCCTAACAAAATTTTCAGATTTTGCAGGTAAGTAGTACAGATCAACACAGATTTTATATTGGAAAAAGACCTAAAGACAAAAAAATGAATGGGACGCGGATGAACGCGGATCCACACGGATGAAACGGGAAAAATAAATACGAAATCCGAGGAAACTTAGCAGGGATATGATATGTTTAGAGCAGAGAGGTACCCTCTCCGATGACTGAATCCGAAAACGCTCAACTCTTCGATGACTGGCCGGACCGGTATGAAAAATGGTTCACCGCCCCCATCGGGTCCCTGGTGAAAAGGGTGGAATGGGAACTGATCTTGGACCTCTTGAGGCCAGGGGCGGGAGAGTTCATCTTGGATGCTGGCTGTGGAACCGGGATTTTCACTCTGGACATGCTTTCCTGCGGGGCCCGGGTGGTGGGTCTCGACCTGTCCCTTTCCATGATCCGGAGGGCCAGGCAAAAGGCCCGGAACTCCCGGTTGCGGGTCATTTCAGCCGACATTCTGAACCCCCCCTTCCCCGAAAATACCTTCGACAAAGCGGCATCCATCACCGCCCTCGAATTCATCCCGGACGGTCAGGAGGCGGTCAAGGAGCTCTTCCGGGTGACCCGCAAGGGAGGCACTGTTGTCGTAGCTACCCTGAACAGCCTGAGCCCCTGGGCCGAACGCAGGCGCGAGGAAGGAAGAAAGGGTCACCCCCTGTTCTCCAAAGCCTTCTTCCGTTCTCCGGAGGATTTGCTCGCTCTGGGCCCTGCGGAAGGGGCCATCCGGACTGCAATCCATTTCTGCAAAGAGGAGGACCCGGAGCGGGCCGCCCGGGTTGAAGAAGAAGGCCAGCGGAAAGGTTTGAATACCGGGGCCTTTCTAGCCGCCCGCTGGTTCAAACCGTAGCGGCCGATTCCTTCTGGACGCCGCAGGGGGAACCCATGAATTGCCTCCGCCATATTGCCAGAATGATTCGGAGGGACAGTTTTCAAACCTGTCCCTACGGCCCGCGGACAACCCTTCCCCGGTTCTAAAGTCCTTTCCCAGATCACTTCCTTGGAAGAAAAAATATTGATCAAGTTTGTCCCGCGGGCGCCGATACAATGGACGGAACTTCTGCGATGCCCGTGACGGATCGGAGACGAATCTAACACGGATAGAAGATGACCTTCTAAAAGAGATTTCGTCCTTCCGGATCCAACGGCATCGGCGGATTTTCCGGAACCCCGGGTACCCCCCGGGGTTCCTTTTTCCCCGGCAGTAGCTTTTCTCCCCTTACCCAACTCATTCCTGTCTATTCTCTCCAATCCCTCCTAGGCGACTCCCTTGCCTTATTCCCGGAGACAGGGTTTTCCTTTCCGAGATTTTGTTCTATACTTGACCTATCCTCTATACGGGAGAAAGGAACTTTCAGGATGAGCGAGAACAGTCCCCCATCGGGGAATGAGATCTTCCCGCCCGCGAGCCTCTGCCAGATCGGCATCGTGGTCAAGAGCATCGACGAAACGATCAAGTATTACCAGGAGGTCTTCGGATTCGGCCCCTTTGAAATCCGGCACGTGGATTATCCCACCGCCACGTATTACGGAGAAACCGCCGGCTACCGGGGGAAACGGGCTTTTTTCAACCTGGGTCCGATCCAGATTGAGTTGATCGAGCTCAAGGACGGAAAAACCATCCACGAGCCCTTTCTCCGGGAAAAGGGCGAGGGTCTCCACCACATCGGGTTTCTGGTAAAGAGCCTCGAAGAGGGAAGAAAGAGCGCGCAAAAGGCCGGGTTGACGATCATCCAGAGCTTTACCCGGCCGGACGGGACGGGGTTTGCCTACCTGGATTCCGACAAAGTGGGCGGAGTCATTTTTGAGTTGATCCAGAGAGCGGAGAAAAAAACTGCATAGCCCAAAGCACTCTGTTACCAGGGCCGGGGGCAAGGATCTTCTGCGCAAAAACCATGAGGCATTTTTTATTTCATGGAACGGGCGGGCTACCAAAATGCGGAATGCAGAATGCGGAATGTGGAATGGAAAACCCAATGATTTAAAATTTAATTCCGAATTCCGAAATCCGCAATTCGAAATCCGAAATTCTATCGGCCGATGCTTTCTGCGTGCAAGGCCCTTATCCCCGGGCCACAACCCACACATTCCGAATTTAGAGAGTGGGTGGGAGGTCAGTCGAAAGGAGAAAAGCTCTGACCTCCCTGGGAGTTGGGGTTGAGTAGGAATGGGAGGCAGGGCGGGGCAACCCTACCCCCCACGGTTTGGGTTTGAAGGGCCGGCTTGGTTGGGACGCCAGCTTGAAAAGACCCTTCGAGGTTATTATCGTCATTTTTCAGGACGATCTTGAATCTCTTGCGCCTGATTGCCCGCCTTTCTCGCTTTATCGGGCCAAGATCCTAACCATACGGAAACACGAATTAAAATTATTGTTTAGGAGGCATCTAAAGTTGATGATCTCGTAAAAAGTCTCTTGGAGCGTCACCCCGGCGAAAGCCGGGGTCCAGAACATCTTGAAATAACTGGATTCCGGCTTTCGCCGGAATGACG
>JAPLIW010000648.1 GCA_026388915.1 Deltaproteobacteria bacterium | reverse complement strand
TTTCGCATCGGCCTCCACGGGAGTTTTCTGAAGCGTTTCCCCCTCTTGGGCTTGGAGGGCCGTTTTGGGCGCCAGGGCCTTCTGGATTGCGGTCAGGAGTTGACGGTTGTCGAAGGGCTTCTGGAAAAAAGCCTCCGCCCCGGCTTCCAGGGCCTTCTTTTCGTGGACCGTGGCGTCCCGGGCGCTCATTACAATAATGGGAACACGGGCCAGGGGCATCAGGGTTCGCAGACGGGCCATGGTCATATAGCCGTCTCCGCCGGGGAGTCCGATATCCAGGACGATGAGATCGGGCCGGTGGGCTTTAGCCATGGTGATGGCCGATGCGGCGTCCGAAGCATAGCAGACTAGGAACCCGTTGGCCCTCAGCCAGATCTTCATCCCGTAGAGCAGGTCTTTGTCGTCGTCCACCAGAAGAATCTTTTTGGCGGTCATCTGGATTCCTCTTCCTGAAAAGCTCTCCGGATCCGGTCTTTGATACTCCGGGTGAGGTCTTTCACGAAGGCGTCCCCCGGAAGGCCCTCCTTGGCGTCCGGGATGGAAAAAATCTGGCAAGTGACGTCCGCCTCCAGGCCTGCCTTCTGAAGCTTTTCAAAACGCCTGAATTGTTCCTGGATGCGCTGTTGAAGAATCTCGGTTCCTCTCTGCTGGGCAAAGGCGATGATGAAGAAAAATTCTTTCCATTTGGTGGGAGCCATCCGGGGCAGCAGGAAATCCTTGTCGATGAGGGTGCAGTGCCTCAGGATGTTGCCCACTTCCCAGAGAATTTGATCGTCCGATTTGGTCAACTGCCGCCGCTCGAGGGAGGAGATCTCCACGCTGATCAAGCCCACCGACCCCAGTTGCAGGTTCTTGGGATACAGCAGGGGGGCCAGCTGCTGCGTCAGGGAGAAGATGGGCAGGGTGAAATAGAAGGTGCTTCCCTTTCCGGGCTCGCTTTCCACCCAGATCCGTCCCCCGTGGCGGGAGATCAGCTCCTTGGAGATGAAAAGACCAAGGCCCAGGCCTTTGCGGCTCGAGGCAATGGATTCTTTCCCCTGATACATGGAGTCGAAAATTCTCTGCCGGTCCTCGGCGCTGATTCCGCATCCGGTGTCCGAGACGGCCAGGCGGATAAAAAAGGGGTCCTCCTGGAATACCTCGGCCTGGACCGTGATCTTCCCGTCTTCGGGGGTGAATTTAATAGCGTTGTCGATGAGGTTCATCAGGATCTGGCGGACGCGGTTGGGATCGGCATAGGCCAGGGGAAGATCACTGGAGATCTCTTCCGACAGGGCGATCCCTTTTCCGGCCGCGGCGATGCGCAGGGCCGACAGGATCTCGTCCACCAGCTCATCCATGGGGGCCAGCTGGGGATGAAGGGTGAGTTTCCCCGTTTCGGCCCGGGTCACCTCCAGAAGATCCTCGATCATCTTGTGCAGCTGGTTCACATTCCTGAGGATGATCTCCAGGTACTCGGTCTGTTCGGGAGACAGGTCTCCGCCCAGCCGATCCAGGAGGATGGTCACAAACTGGTGGATGACCGCCAGGGGGGAGCGGAGCTCGTGGGAAACATGGGATAGAAACTGGTCCTTGATCTTCAGCTGCTGTTGGCGCCCGCGGTCCAGTTCGGTGAGCAGCCGGTGCCGTTCGATGGCGTAACGGACCGCGCGGATCAGGGTGGGGCCGTCCACCTGCCCTTTGACCAGGTAATCCTGCGCTCCCTGATGGACGGTCCGGATGGCCAGGTTTTCGTCGCTGTGTCCGGTCAGGACCACGATGGGAACGTCGTGGGCCTGGGCATAGGCCTTGGCCAGGGTCTCCTGGCCCAGGCTGTCGGGGAGGGAAAGGTCCAGCAGGATGGCATCAAATTTTTCTTCCCTAAGACGTTTCAGGGCTTCCCCCAGGAGGGGGACATGGACCCACTCGAACTGGACGCTGGAGACCCCCAGGAGCATCTCCCGGAGTAATTCCGCGTCGTACGGGTTGTCTTCCACCAGCAGGATTTTAATGGAAGGTTTCATCGTTTTCTCACCGGGGCGGCAGCTTCACCACGGTCAGCCAGAAGTCTTCAATGGATCTTACCACTTTTAGGAATTGATTGAAATCCACCGGTTTGGTGATGTAACAATTCGCGTGAAGGTCATAGGTGTGGAGAATATCCTCCTCGGCCTGGGAAGTGGTGAGGATGACCACGGGGATTCGTTTCAGTTTGGGGTCGTTCTTGATATCCCGGAGCACATCCCGGCCGTTCTTCCTGGGCATGTTCAGATCGAGGAGGATCAGATCCGGGCGGACAGCCTGCGCGTATTTTCCCCTGCTTCGCAGGTAAGAAAGGGCCTCCTCGCCGTCCTGGACCACGGTGAGGTGATTGGCCACCCGGGCATCCTTGAGGGCCTCCACGGTCAGTTCAATATCATCGGGGTTGTCCTCCACCATCAGGATCTGAATGGGGCGTCCCCCCCTGGAGGAGTTCATGCCGGATTGCCTCCCGGGTCCGGGATGAGGAACCTGAAAGTCGCCCCTTCCCCGGCCTTTGATTCCACCCAGATCTGCCCGCCATGGCGCTCCACAATCTTCTTGCAGATGGCCAGACCGATGCCGGTTCCGGGATACTGATCCATGGTGTGGAGTCTCTGGAAGATGAGAAAAATCCGCTCCCCGTACTGGGGGTCCATTCCGATCCCGTTGTCTCTTACCGAGAAGAGCCAGCCTTTGTCGGTCCGCTGCGCATCCACATGGACCTCGGGGGGCCGGTGGTCACGGAACTTGATGGCGTTCCCGATGAGGTTCTGGAAGAGCTGGAGCAACTGGCCGCTGTCCGCCGGGATTGTGGGAAGAGGTTCGTGCGTGACCCTGCCCCCGCTTTCCTCGATGATCGGCTGGAGCATCTCCAACACCTCACTCACCACCTGGTTGCAGTCCGTGGGCTGGAAGGGACGGGCGCGGGTGGTCAGGCGCGAATAGGTCAGGAGGTCGTTGATGAGCCGCTGCATCCGCAGGACGTTCGCATGGATGCGGTGAATAAAGCGGTCGGCATCGGCGTCCAGCTTTCCATCGTAGCGTTTGGTCAGGAGATTCAAATAACCGGAGATGGCCCGCAGGGGAGTCTGCAGGTCATGGGAGGCCACGTAGGCAAACTGCTCCAGTTCGGCATTGGACCGCAGGAGTTCCTGGGTTTTGATCCCCACCGCCTCTTCCGCCCGTTTCTGCTGGGTGATGTCGCGGTTGCTGCCGCACACCCCCAGAAACTTTCCATGGGGGTCGTGGACCGGCTTGCAGAAATGGCTGACCCAGCGGACTTCCCCATCCCTGGCGAAGAGGCGGAATTCCAGGTGTCCCGGGCCCTTTTCGGCCAGTTCCTCTTGGTTGTGAGCGGCCCAGAGAGGGCGGTCTTCGGGATGGATGACGGAGTCGAGAAGATCGCTCGCCTTATAGAAATCCGGAGGGGGGTAGCCGCTGATATCCTCGCAGGCCGGGGAGACGTAGAGCATCTCTTTATCCAGGTCCTGCCAGTAATTCCAGTCGGCTGCGAATTCGGACACGATGCGGTACCTTCGCTTGCTCTGGTTCCGTTCTATTTCGTTGATTTCCCGCTCGGCCGCTTCCACATCCTGGATCATGCTCTGATAAACTTTTCTTCCTTCCACCTCGGCAATCCTGCTGTTTCCATACAGAAATCTCACCCCAGTCGGGGAACCTCCGGCCCCCACCTCCTCAACGGTCATCCCGTCTTCGGGAGCAGGGGTGGGTTGGGAATGAACCGGACTTCCCGCGGATGGCTCCCCGGGCGGATTCCCTTGAGGGGCGGGACCGGCGGCCGCTTTCAAGGGCTCTGCCGCTTGCCGGGGTTTGGCAGAGGCTTCCAAAGGCGGATCGAGCAGGAGGATCAAATCGCCGGCATTCATGGCCAAAAAATCCGGGTTTTGGACCCGGGCCATCCGCTTCATTTGGTCATCGTTGAGTTTCTGGATTTGTTTAGCCTGGTAATGGAAAAGAAGGCCGATGAAACCGACGCCGCCGAGAAAGAGGGAGGAAAAGAGAATCCCGCTGAACCACATCATTTGCTGGATGGACCCGTTGCCGGCCTCCAGATGGACGGCATAAACATACTGCCCGGCCCAGAAGGCCAAGGATGCCACAAGGGCGACTCCCAGCAAAGAAAAATAGATCTTGTTGGCCGGATTCTTTCGGAGGGCCTGGGTTCTTTTCTTCATGTTTCCTGCAATTCTTGAAAGCAAGGGCCAGGTCCAGAGGTTATTCGACGGGCCCTTGGGATAAGGGGCAAACAGGATGCAACGTCAATGTATGTTGCAAGAATCATTCCATTTTTTAAATAAGAGGAACTGGCTGCATGCCCAGCCCTCTGCTGAAAGCTAATTGGAGGGGAGGAAAGGGAATCCAGGTTTTCTAAAGATGAAAAAATTAATAGTAATTTCGATTTGTTTTGGCAGAAATTGAAAAACTTTGCGAGAGCTGCAAAAGAATTATGGGGGAGGGCCAACAGCTAAGGGATGGGGATACCCGTGCTATTGGTCTCGATTTAAGAAAAAAAGAAAAGGGTGGTCCAGATTTATGTTAACATATTGAATCTTATTAGTTTTATGCTTCCATCCGGCATGGGCGAGCGGTATTTTTTTGACAAGGCTGATATCCTTTAGTCAGAAATAAAAACAAGGTGTTTTCCAGGATTCGTGGGAAAAAAGGCGCTTCCCGGGACAAGGGCCAGTAAAAATTCCTTGGACTTTATTTGGTTGAGAGGTGAGCGATTCTTTCCGTTCCTGGCGGTCGTGTTCGGAATTCTTGGATCGAACCTGATATTCATGTATAATTATTTTCTGTAAGGGAAGAAAAGAAATGAATCTAAAATTGTCTGAGACGGTGGACCGATGCCGAAGATTACCCCGAAAGCCGACCTACAAGGCCTGACCCTGCTGGGCCGGGGAGCAAAGCCGCGGAAGAAGCTGGAGACCTTCCCCAACCATCATCCCCGGCGGGATTATATTGTGACCCTGCGGACGGAGGAATTCACCTGCGTCTGCCCGGCAACGGGGCAGCCGGATTTCGCCAAATTGACCATTCAATACACCCCCGACCGGAAGATCCTGGAGTCCAAGTCCCTCAAGCTCTATCTCTGGTCCTTCCGCAACCAGGGCGCCTTCCACGAGCACGCGGCCAACGTGATCCTGGACGACCTGGTGAAAGCCCTGAAGCCCCGGTGGTGCAAGGTGACGGCCGAGTTTTCCGTCCGCGGCGGGATTTCCATTACCGTCGAGGCGGAGCACGGAAAATAGACATGGCCACCCAACGCTGGCTTCCCCTCATTGCCGCGGTCTTTGTCACCAGCCTGATCATCGCCAACATCATCGCGGTCAAGCTGGTTTCCATCGGGCCGCTTGTTCTGGCGGCTTCGATCCTCATCTTTCCCGTTTCTTACATCTTCGGGGATATCCTCACCGAGGTTTATGGCTATGCCCGGGCCAGGCGGGTCATCTGGATTGGTTTCGGCTGCAACCTTTTGGCCGTCATCGTCATCTGGCTCTCCATCGAACTCCCCCCGGCTCCCTTCTGGAAACTGGGCTCTTTGGACTCCCCGCAGAGCTCCCAGCAGGCCTATCGGGCCATATTCGGGTTTACGCCCCGGATCCTGGCCGCCTCTTTCATTGCTTACCTGATAGGAGAATTTCTCAACTCCTACGTGCTGGCCAAGATGAAGATCGCCACGGGGGGGCGTCATCTCTGGCTGCGAACCATCGGGTCCACGGTCGTCGCCCAGCTCGCCGATTCCGCGATTTTCATCTTTCTGGCCTTTACCGGGATGATTCCCTCCGGGGCGCTGGGAAAACTGGTCATCACCCAGTGGCTGACCAAATCGGCCTACGAGGCTCTCATTACGCCGTTGACGTATAGGGCGGTGAATTATTTAAAGCGGGTGGAGCGGGAAGACTATTACGACCGGGAGACGAATTTCAATCCCCTGAAATGGAAGGATTGAAAATTTTTTGCGGGAAGGGGCTTAGAGCTTATCCTTAAATAAGTTGTGGGGTTTAAATCCCCCTTTGGAAAAGGGGGAAATAGGGGGATTTGCTTTGAGATCCCTCGGGGAAATCCCCCCTGCCCCCCTTTTACAAAGGGGGGAATGCTATTTACGGACAAGCTCTTAGAAGTCTAGGATCGGCAATCCTAGTGGGACAAGGGGGAAAGATTTTTTAAAAAACTGTTCAGCTTGTTCATGTCCTCCGCGGAGATATCCACAAATTTTATTCCACACCGATATTCCGAGTCTTTCAATTTTTCCGTCCAGATAACCTGAGAGACCATTTCCACGGTATTCACGGAATTCATGCCCGGGCCGGAGGAAAAAAATAATCTCAGCTTCAGCA
Organism: Deltaproteobacteria bacterium; assembly: GCA_026388915.1. Taxonomy (GTDB): domain Bacteria; phylum Desulfobacterota; class SM23-61; order SM23-61; family SM23-61; genus SM23-61. The sequence continues at coordinate 1,546 of JAPLIW010000648.1, read as the reverse complement.
GATCACCGACTTGGAGATGCCTGCCAAGATAGACGATCAACCCTCCTTCGCTGGCATTCCCCGTATACCCCTTCCCTTGTGTAGTGGATGCGGCAGGATAGTATTCAACCGGCAAATTCAACAAGAATCTCGGATGGGCCCTCTCCTCAAATTTGGCTATTCCGAAGTGTTGCTTTAACTCCTTCTCCTGGTTGGCCATTTCCCCTCCGTTCTTGGCGCCAAAAAAATTCGATAAAAACTACTATATGTGGTGTGTAAACCCATTATTTAACACTATATGTTGAGTGTCAAGGAAAAAATGCGGTGTGCGGAAAAGGCATGAAATCAAAGAGAATTTCCATAGCCTCCCTCCTGTCTGAGAAGGGCCCGCCGGCAGATCAATTCTTGCGAGGCGCTTGCAGGATCAGATGTTCCCCACCGACGGGAAAATCGATGGGCTGCCTCAGGAGGCAGCCTAACCCGTAGTTTTTTAGGAAAGATAATAATTCCTCAATGGTCGACCAGTGGAGGCTCTCATAAAAGCCCGAGGAGCCGCCCTCCTCTCTCCCCCGGCCGACTTCAATTACCAAAAGGCCGCCGGCCTTCAGTATCCTTGCAGACTCTTTGACGAATTTTTCCAGGTCGAAGACATGGTCGACGGAGTTGGAAAAGACCACATCCACCGAGCGATCGGCAAACTGGAGGTTATGGAAATCTCCCCGCAGGACATAATAATTTGATTTTCCGGGATTCAAGTCGATCCCCACGGCGAAACATCCGTGATCGAGGAAGGCCTTCACCTCGGTTCCCAACCGGGCTCCCAGACAAAGCACCGACTGCCCTTCTTTTATCAGCTTTGAATTTTTGATTCTGTCCCGCTAAAGGATGGTGATCCGAAGTCCTCCAGCCTGAACCCCATGGGCCATCCCCCCTTCCTTCTGGAGTCTTCCCGGCCAAGGGTTCCTTTCTCAAAAACCGGCGGTGGGTAAGGGGCCGTTTTCCCTTGACATCCTTTGAACAATATTGTAAACAATTTTGCAAACGAAAGGGAGGACCTTTGTCGGCTCCGAATCCTGCCCAGAAGAACAGACCCCTGAGGGAGACCATTTATGCCGATCTTCGAAGGCAGGTCCTCTCGGGTCGCCTCCTGCCCGGGTCCCGCCTGGTGGAATCCTCCCTGGCCGTAAGCCTGAAGGTGAGCCGTACCGTGATTCGGGAGGTGATCAAGCAGCTCGAACTGGAAGGGCTGGTCAAGATCACCCCTTATAAAGGCGCCGAGGTCTCTCGCCTCTCCCTGCAAGATATTGAAGAGCTCTATGTGATCCAGGCCGCGCTGGAAGGCCTGGCTGGCAGCCTGGCCGCGCAGAAAATGACCCAAGAGGACATTCAGCAGCTTCGTTCCGTCCATGAGCGACTGAAAAAGAACGTCCGGAAGGATCCCGGCGAGTGGCAGAAGTTGAATATCGCTTTCCACCAGTTCTTCATCGATAAATGCGGGAATCGGCGGCTCCACGGCTTAATCAAGACCCACCGGGACCAGTTTGCCCGTTATTGGCGGATCATCCTC
>JAPLIW010000949.1 GCA_026388915.1 Deltaproteobacteria bacterium | reverse complement strand
AGGGAGTTGCCGATGAGTTTTTCTTTCCGGGCGATTTCCAGGGCTTTGGAAACTTCCCCGCGGATTTCCAAGAGGCGATTCCAGTTCGTCTCCAGATTTTCGTCGAGGTACCGGGGTTCCACTTCCGGGAAGAGAGTGAGGTGGACGCTGGCGGCGCGCTTCCCGGCTCCGGGAAGATGCTCCCAGACTTCCTCGGCGGTGAAGGAGAGGATCGTGGCCATGAGGCGGACCATGGCGTCGAGAATTTTGTGAAGGGCCGTCTGGGCCGCCCGGCGTTCGACAGAGGACGCGGGCGCGGTGTAGAGCCGGTCCTTCAGGATGTCCAAGTAGAGGGAACTCAGGTCGACGGCGCAGAAATTGTGCAGGGAGTGGAAAACGATGTGGAATTCATAGGCAGTGTAGGCTTCCCTGAGCCGTGCGATGAGTTTTTGCAGGCGCAGAAGGATCCAGCGGTCGATTTCAATGAGCTGAGAGTCGGAAACGGCGTCTTTCTCGGGATTAAAATCGTACAAATTTGCCAGGAGGAACCGGCAGGTGTTGCGGATCCGCCGGTAGGCTTCGGAAAGACGGGTGAGAATTTCCTCGGAGATTCGAATGTCGTCGCGGTAGTCTTCGGCCGCAACCCAGAGGCGCAGGATCTCGGCCCCGTAACGGCTGATCACTTCGTCCGGGACGATGACGTTACCAAAGGATTTGGACATTTTCCGGCCTTCGCCGTCCACGACGAACCCGTGGGTGAGGACGGAATCGTAGGGGGCCCGGCCGCGGGTTCCCACGGAGGCGAGGAGAGAGCTGTGGAACCAGCCCCGATGCTGGTCGCTTCCTTCGAGGTACATATCGGCGGGGGACTTCAGGTTGGGCCGCTTTTCTAAGACCGCGGCATAGCTCACGCCGGAGTCGAACCAGACGTCGAGAATATCGGTTTCCTTTTCGAAATCGTCTTTCTGGCATTTCGGACAGCGGGTGCCGGGGGGCAGGAGCTCTTTCGGCGAGAGGTCGAACCAGGCATCGGCCCCGTCTTTTTCGAAAAGACCGGAGACATACTCGGCATAGCGCTCTTCGAGGAGAAGTTCGCCGCAGCCCTTGCAGGTGAAAGCAATGATGGGAACCCCCCAGGCGCGCTGGCGGGAGATGCACCAGTCCGGCCGGTTCTGGATCATGCCGTAGATCCGGTCATGGCCCCAGTGGGGAATCCATTTCACCCGGTCGATTTCTTTTAGGGCCTTCCCGCGGAGATCGTTGCGCTCCAGGGAAATGAACCACTGCTCCGTGGCCCGGAAGATGATCGGGTTCTTGCATCGCCAGCAGTTGGGATACTGGTGCTTGAAAGGCTCGGTGTGAATGAGGGCGCCCACTTCCCGGGTTTTTCGAATGACGTCCTCGTTGGCATCAAAGACGAATTTCCCCGCGAAGAAAGCCACATCCGAGGTGAACCGTCCCTGGTCGTCCACGGGGGAGTAAATGGGGATGTTGTACTCGAGCCCCGACTCGTAGTCCTCCTGCCCGTGGCCGGGGGCGGTGTGAACGGCGCCGGTTCCGGTGTCGAGGGTGATGTATTTCGCCAGGATGAGAACCGAATCCCGGTCAATAAAGGGATGGCGGCACTTCAGGCCTTCCAGCTCTTTTCCCGAAATTTTTGCGATGACCTGGTAGTTTTTCTTCCCACCCTTGGCCATGACCGGTTCGAGAAGGGCTTCGGCCAGGATCCACACCTCGCCGTCCACTTCGGCGGCCACGTAAGTATAGTCGGGATGTAAGGCAATGGCCAGGTTTGCGGGAATCGTCCAGGGGGTAGTGGTCCAGATCAGGACGAAAACCTTTTTTCCTTTCAAAGCCGGAAAGCGCTCGCCGAAATCCGAGACCGCCGGAAATTTCACATAAATGGAAGGGGATTCGTGGTCGTCGTATTCCACTTCGGCTTCCGCCAGGGCGGTTTCGCAGGAGGCGCACCAGTAAACGGGCTTCTTTCCTTTGTAGACGGACCCTTTGCCGACGAAGCGGCCGAATTCCCGGGCGATGGTGGCTTCGTAATCGTAGCTCATGGTCTGGTAGGGATTATCCCACTCGCCCATGATCCCGAGCCGTTTAAACTCCTCCCTCTGGATGTTGAGGTATTCCGTGGCAAACTTGCGGCAGAGTTTTCTCTTCTCGCTGATCGTGTAGGACCCTTTTCTGCTCCCAAGCTCCTTGTCCACCTGGTGCTCGATGGGGAGGCCGTGGCAGTCCCATCCGGGAACGTATTCGCCGTTGAAGCCGGCCATATTCCTGGACTTGATGATGAAATCCTTGAGGATTTTGTTTAACGCCGTGCCGAGGTGGATATGGCCGTTGGCATAAGGCGGGCCGTCGTGTAGAATCCACTTGGGGCGATCCTTGGCGATTTCTCTGAGCTTTTGATAAATCCGGGTTTCAGCCCATTTTTTCAGAAATTCCGGTTCCCGCTGGGGAAGGTTGGCTTTCATGGGAAACGACGTTTTGGGCAGGTTTAAGGTGTTTTTATAATCCATCTTTTCCTCTGGGCACACCCCTTCACTCTCCCCTCTCCCACGTGGACGGGGGAGAGGGATGGGGTGAGGGGGCTTTATGAATTTTGGTTGCGGCTTTGCTCGGCTTTGAGTTCAGCTTCAGAATTATTTCGCCATCATACGGTGATTTCAGATAAAAAGTAAAGGGTTTTTTGGCCTAACGAGGTGGTGAATGCTTGTCAATTCAATCCCTTATGGACGCTGAGGCTTATCCTTACCCCCGGTTTTTTTCTTGACCTTCTTTTTATGGGTGTTATAATTTGACTTATTCGTCTTGCCGGTCCAAAACGCAAAAAAATTGAAGGGTTCCTACCTCAAACTGTAGGCGCAACATTTCCGTAGGCTACGATGAATTGCCTCGAGGAGGTGATGAAGCGGAAGGATGGAAGAAGTGCCGAACAGTTCGTTTTTTCCCCAGTAAAAAATGATCATAAAGGAGGAAGCAGGATGGCGAACAAAGGCATCGACTGGTCTTCGTTATGGAAGAAGGACGAGTGGCTGGCTGTCTGGATCGGTTTTTTGATCATAATCCTTACCCTGGCGGGTCTTAAGCTGACCAATGTTAATTTCCGATGGACCACGGACGGGGAGTTTGCCTCCTTTGCGGCCGAACAAATTCCGGCGGTGGACAAGTTGATCAAAGAGGCGGGAGGCAAAGGGGAGGAAGGTCTGGCAGC
>JAPLIW010000292.1 GCA_026388915.1 Deltaproteobacteria bacterium | reverse complement strand
TTGGGGATATTGACCTGGCGGGACAGGCCCTCCAGCTCCAGTCTCTTTCGCAGTTCGGCGCGGGTGAGGAGGCAGTGGGTCATGGTTTCCATGTGGATCACGATCACTTTCGCGGAAGGGATTTCCCGCGCTACGGCTACGACATGATCGGCATTCATAGTGATCGGGCCGCCGGTTAAAAATACGGCCGCCCCGGAATAGATAATAATGACTTCCGGCTTGTAGGTCAGGAGTGCTTCTTTGACCTCGGAGCACCAGATGGTGTCCCCGGCAATGTAAAGGGGCGGCTCTCCTCCCGCCTTCAAGACATACCCGGAGACGATCCCCATCTTTCTTCCTATTTCTCCGGTTCCATGCTGTCCTCCGGTTCGAAAAATCTGAATCCCCTGCCATTCGATCTTGGTCTTAACCGGATGGACCTGAACGAACCCCGCCCGCCGCATGGCCGGCTCATCCTCCGCCTGGCAGATCACCGGCAATTGTTGGGGAAGAAGTTCTTGGGCCCGGGCGTCCCAATGATCGCGATGAACATGAGTTACCAGAACGCCGTTCAACCGATCGATCAACCGCTGGAGTTCAGCCTCGGTCAACGGCAGGTCCACCATGGGGATTCGGTTCTGGTTGGCCACATTGGCAATGGGACCCATGGCCCCTTTCGGGCTGAGCATGGGATCGAGGAGAAGATTCGTCTCTTTTATCGAAATGACGGCAGTCGCATGGCGAAGAAGCTGGAAATGCATGGGCCTTCCCTCCCTCCGAATGGTTGGTCTTTTCCTTGCCGAGGCAGGCTTTCATCTTACCCTTTTTCCACCTTCATTTCACGAGGGATTTTCCCCAAAGCCCTCCGCGGCCATCCAAGGTTGATGATCTCGTAAAAAGTTAGAAAAGCCGTCACTCCTGCGAAAGCAGGAGTCCAGAAGTATTTGAATTAACTGGATTCCCGCTTTCGCGGGAATGACGAAAATGGGGTGAAAAGGACTTTTTTGCGAGTCCATCCAAGGTTGACATCTGCGCCTGCATGTTATAACGTGCCCTCCATCAGATCTCTTTTCCGCGGACGGGTTTATTCATGAATCTGAAGCGCCTGCTGCCCATCTACTTAGGTGCGATCATCGGCCCCATGGGGGGAGTCGGGATCATTACCCTCCTTCCCGTCCTTTGCCTCCATTTTGATATCAGCATCCAATGGGCCTCCCTCACCATCACCCTCTACATGGTTCCTTACGTGGTCTTCCAGCTGTTTTCCGGGTCCATCGCCCAGGTCTTCGACACCCGGCGGACGCTGCTTTTCGGGTTCGGGACCTACGCTCTGGGCAGCCTTCTTTCCGGGCTTTCTTTTAATCTGCCGACGCTCATATGCGGCCGTTTTGTCCAGGGGTTTGGGGCGGCTTTTATCGCCCCCCTCGTCCTCGCCCTGGTGGGGGAGATGGTCGAGCCCAAGCAAATCGGGAAGGCCATGGGGATTCTGGGGGTTATGTACACCACCGGGGTGACCATGGGGCCCTTGATTTCCGGGGTGCTGGAGGTATCCCTGGGGTGGCCCTGGTTTTTCTTCCTTCTTACGGCCTTCTCGTTCTCGATCGGAGTTTTTTACTGGGTTACCAGCCGGGAGGATAGGGGAACAGCCACAAAAGGGGGAAAATTTTCCGATGCCCTGGCCCTGGTGAAAAAGTCTTATTCCCACCACAATGTAAGATACCTGAGCTTTTCCGCTTTCTCCTTGTTCATGGGGTACATCGGGCTCATGACCTTTGTGGCCGATTACCTAAAAGTGACTTACTCGCTCCCCTCTGACCATACAGGGCTCATCCTGTCCATGACCGGGTTCGCCGGCATCGTGGCCGCCCCCATCGCCGGCATCCTGGGGGACCGCCGGGGCAGAATTCCCATCACCTATCTGGGCGGGGGGATCATGATCGCCGCGGTGCTGGGCCTGGCGGTAGTCGAATATTCCTACTGGAAATACCTGCTGTTATTCGCCCTCTTCGGCACCGGTTCGGCAACGGCCTGGACTTCTCTGAATACCCTGGCGGTCGAGGTGGTCCCGGACCTGCGGAAGCCGGTGGCTTCGGTGTACAACTGCCTCAAATTCTCCGGGTATGCCCTTTCTCCCCTCATCCTGTCCCTGTTGTATATTCCCTTTTCCATCCCCGCGGTGCGCTGGGCCTGCATTGCCTGCATCCTCATCAGTCTCCTGCTTGCCTCGCGGGTCCACAGTCTGAAGAGGGAAGGGTAGCTTTAAAAAGAGGATCATCTCCAAATTAGTTGAGAGCCAAAGAGCTGGCCTATTCGAAATGGAGGATGATTCCAGGGTCCCGGAAGGAAAGTCATATTGCTTGCAATCATGAGGCATATATCCCTTCTTAGCTGTGGCGGCGGTGTTCTGTCACCTCATCGAAGTTTTCTTTTCCCGCCCCCGCTGCGCTTTGCGGAAGGCAAGCCGGGGGGCTATGGAAATCCCTATCCCGCCGATGCTTGCGGCGCAATTTGACTTTCCTCCCGGGCCCTTGACAGGTTTTCATAATATACTCGATCAACTAATTTGGAGATGATCTTAAAAAAATAATGAGCGGTCAGCATAATTTTTTGTTGACAGGAATCCCCACTCGGGTAAAATAGATTTTAATTTTCATAGGGGGAAAAAAGCGGTGCAGGTCCTCAAGCAGGAAGGAAGAAAAAAGTTGGGCAAAAAGCCTGAGTACAAGAAATTGGGCCCACCCATCGCTTTTGGGATGCCCTGACCGGCCCCTGTTCCCGTCCGCAATCATCCTAAAAGC
>JAPLIW010000106.1 GCA_026388915.1 Deltaproteobacteria bacterium | reverse complement strand
CTCAATTCTATTTTTTGCAGGAAGAGTTCAGCCCTTCCATTCTTCCTGCCGGTCAAACAAGCTCCACATCCGGAAAGATCCTGCGTCAAGGTTTCATCGGCCTGATCCGGCTGGAAGAATACAGCGCCAAGGTGGTCTTACCCCATGAAAAGACCCAGACGAAGCCTCGGGCTGACCGACTGGCGCTGATGGATGCCTGCCAGGCCAATTTCAGCCAGATTTATTCCCTGTATTCGGATGAAAAAGGGGTTATGGGGCCGATCTATAAGCAGGTTTTCTCCTCCGGTCCGCCTGTTTTCGACGTGACCGACAGCGAAGGGGTCCGCCGGAAACTCTGGATGATTAGCGACCCCGGAATCCTGAAGCAGGTCCGGGAGATCATGAAACCCAAGGAGATCTACATCGCCGACGGGCATCATCGCTATGAAACGGCCCTGGCCTACGGCGAAGGGCAGCGCAATAAATTCCCGAAGGGCACGGGCCGGGAGACCTACAACTTTACCATGATGTATTTTGCGGCCATGGAAGACCCCGGAGTCTTCATTCTACCCACGCACCGGGTGGTGACCAACCTGGATGGCTTCGACGCCCGGTCTTTCCTGGATCAGCTCGGCTCCGACTTCTCGGTGGAAGCCTTTGATTACCAACCGGGGAAGGAAAAGGCCGTCCGAGACCGGCTCCTGCAGAAACTCGCCGCCCGTTCGGAAAAAGAGCGCGTCCTGGGAATGCAGATGAAGGGATGGAAGAAATACTTCCTCCTTGCCCTGAAAGACGACCGGGCGATAGACCGGGCCGAGCCTGGGATCGCCCCTTCGCTGAAAGCCCTGGACGTGAACCTTCTCCATCTTCCCATCCTGCAGAAGTGTCTGAACATTCGACCGCAGGACCTGGCGGCCAGCAAGAAAGTCATCTATTTCAAGGACCCGGGAGAGGCAGCCGCAGCGGTCCAATCGGGGGAAGGACAGATCGCTTTCTTCCTCAACCCCACTCGAACCTATCAGGTTCGGGACGTGTCCCTGGCCGGAGAAACCATGCCTTCCAAGTCCACCTTCTTCTACCCCAAATTGCTGAGCGGGCTGGTCATCAACCCTTTGGACCCCCATGAAGAGATCGTCGTGGAATGAAGCAGAAGAAACCCTCGACACCCTGTTCGGGGGCCGGCTGAAGATTCTCCAGAAGAAGCGGGGGTATCGATTCTCCGTCGATGCCCTGCTTCTGGCTTTTTTTACCGAACCGGGCCCGGACGACCGGATCATTGATTTAGGGACCGGCTGCGGGGTCGTTCCTCTGGTCCTATTTTTCCGCAAAAAGGCAAAAAAGATTACGGGGGTGGAGATCCAGCCGTCTCTTGCGGATTTAGCCCGCCGCAACGCAGTCTTGAACCGGTGCTCTTCTCGATTCCAGGTCTGGGAAGAAGACCTGCGGAAGCTGGATCAAAGAGTAAAGAGAGAAGGCTTTGATCTGGTCTTAACCAACCCCCCATACCGAAAAGCAGGGTCGGGGCGGGTGAACCCTCACACGGAAAAAGCCGTCGCTCGCCATGAGCTTCAAACAACCCTGACAGAGGTGCTCCGGTCTGCACATTATTTATTAGTAGACAAAGGGCGCCTGGCCATGATCTATCCTGCCTCCCGGGTCGCCGACTTGATGAGAGGACTGAGTAAGTACCACCTTGAACCCAAACGCATGCAGTTCGTACATTCCCATGAAGGAAACGAAGCGCGGCTGGTCCTGGTAGAGGCGCTCAAAGAGGGCCATACTCAGGTGCAGGTCCTTCCGCCCTTCTTCCTCTACGATTCATCCGGAAACTATACGCCTGCTGCCCGGGAACTCTTTGAATGAGTTCCGATAATCGATGGTGGATAAAGGATCCTCGATATTGGATATTGGGGAACTGTCTAGCCTTCTGAAAAGATGTCCCAGAAATCCCCCCTGCTCCCCTTTGCAAAGGGGGGCAGGGGTGGATAGATATTTGATATTTCTCCCCAGATATTGGATAATTCAGATGGGCATTTGTTCAAATTGAAAAAAGGGGTTCCGGGCTTTGTTCATCCCGCTTAAAGACGACAATCCCACTCTGACTTTTCCCGTCGTCACCCTGGGGCTCATTCTGGCCAACGGCTGGGTCTTTTATCATCAGATATCGCTGGATGTCGTCGAAAGCCAAAAATTCGTCTTCCAGTGGGGGGCGATTCCGTACCAGATCATGACCGGGCAGGCACTTTACGGGCCCTCGCCGTTTCCCGTTTACTTCACCCTTGTCTCCTCCATGTTCCTCCACGGGGGCTTCCTCCACTTGATCGGTAACATGCTCTACCTCTGGATCTTCGGGAACAACATCGAAGACACCCTGGGCCATATCCGGTTCCTCTTTTTTTACCTGATCTGCGGCCTCTGTGCCGCTATGGCTCAGGTCTTAGCCAGCCCGAACTCCACCGTTCCCATGATCGGCGCCAGCGGCGCGGTGGCCGGAATTCTGGGGGCCTACGTCCTCCTCTTCCCGGGAGCCCGGGTGCTCACCCTGCTCTTCATCATCATCTTCATTAAATTCATCCGC
>JAPLIW010000299.1 GCA_026388915.1 Deltaproteobacteria bacterium | reverse complement strand
CTTCAATTCCCGACATTTCAACCCCAGCATGAATCCGGCATTCGAAGCAGAAAAGGAAACGTGCGATGAAAAAAGACAAAGGCTTTTCTCTCGCCCGCTTCGCTCGAGCCCGCAGAGTACGCAGAGAAAGCCAAGATTGGTCAAAATGCAATAGCAAAAAGTATTCGGCCATTCATTTGGGTTTCTTTCTTCTCTGCGAACCCTGCGGCCTCTGCGAGAGACAATTGTTTCCATTTTTAATATATGCCCGCAAAGCGAATTCTGTAAAGAATTGAATCCAGGAGGAAGAATGGATCCCCATCTGATTTCGGAGTTACTGGTCTCCAATTCGACAAAAATCGTATTCCTGATCATGGACGGTCTGGGGGGCATTCAGATGGAAGGAAAAGGGGGAACCGAGCTGCAAGCGGCCCGGACCCCCCACCTGGACCAACTGGCGGAGGTTTCCTCCTGCGGGCTGCTGGACCCGGTCGGCCCGGGGATCACCCCCGGCAGCGGGCCCGCCCATTTTGCCCTCTTCGGTTATGACCCGATCCAGTACAACATCGGCCGGGGAATCCTGGAAGCCACGGGGATCGACTTTCCGCTCACGGAGAAGGATGTGGTGGCCCGGATGAATTTCGCGACCGTGGATTCGGGGGGAAAAGTAACCGACCGGAGGGCCGGGCGCATCTCCACCGAGACCAACCAGCGGGTCTGCCAGAAGATCCGCCAGGGACTGAAACCCGGGGCGGGCCTGGAAGTGATCGTGGAGACGGTGAAGGAACACCGGGGAATCCTGGTCCTGAGAGGGGAAGGGCTCCGGGGCGAGATTCAGGACACGGACCCGGAAAGAGAAGGGGTTCCTCCGCTGGAAGCCAGGGCTTTGGCTCCCGAGGCGAAAGAGACGGCGGCGCGGGTTCAAAATGTCCTTTCCCAGGTGGGAAAGATTCTGGCCGATGAACCCAAGGCCAACATGGTCCTCCTGCGCGGGTTTGCCAAGCACACCCGTTATCCCTCCATGAAAGAACGCTACGGGTTGAACTCCCTGGCCATTGCCGCTTACCCCATGTACCGGGGGATCAGCCGCCTGGTGGGGATGACCGTCCTCTCGAACGTCTCCAATCTGGAAGAGGAGTTTAAGGCCTTGGAGGAGAATTTTTCCAAGTACGATTTCTTCTTTCTCCATGTGAAGCAGACGGACTCGCGGGGAGAAGACGGCAATTTTGACGCCAAGGTGGCGGTGATCGAAGAGGTGGACGGTTACATCCCCCGGGTGCGGGCGCTGAAACCGGATGTGCTGGTGGTAACCGGCGATCATGCCACTCCGGCCAAACTGGCCAGCCACAGCTGGCACCCCCTGCCGGTCATTTTGCATTCTAAGTTCTGCCTGATCGACGGGCTCAAGAAGTTTGATGAAGTAGCGCGGCTGCGCCGCAACCAAAATCACAATCTTTGCCCAGGACCACACGCCTCCCAGAAATCCCCCCTTGCCCCCCTTTTCTAAAGGGGGGTTGGGGGGGATTTCAGAGAATCGTTGCCCGATGTTAATTTGCTTACCAAAATTTAAAGAGTTTGCAGGAAAGTAGTACAGCGCGGCAAAGCCGCAACCAAAGAATTTCATTGGGACACGGATGAACACGGATACACACGGATCATCCCTGAAGGAAAAAACAGAAACGGAAAGACAGTCCAATAGCTCAGCAAAACCCCGGTCCAGAAGGTTGATTCTTGCACCCAGGCAATCCCAGAAATCCCCCCTTCGCCCCCCTTTTCTAAAGGGGGGTTGGGGGGGGATTTCAGAGACGCGTTTCCAACCCCAATATGCCTAACAAAATTTAAAGACTTTGCAAAACAGTAGTACAGAGGCTTCAGGAATAAAAGATAACGGACAAATACCAACGGCTGGCGAAGGTTATTTGAGCTTTGTACCTCGGTAAACTATCCTTATCCTTAACATTCATATCTCTGTGTGCTCTGTGTCCTCTGTGGCTAAACAGTCTTGGAATTTTCGGTTTCTGCCATGGCTATGTTCTGGAAAAAGGATAAAAAGGCAGGGGAAAGGGATTATCAGAAGGAGCGGCTGACCATGGTGGAGGAACAGCTCCGGCGGCGGAGGATCTCCGACCCTAGGGTGCTGGAAGCCATGGCCAAGGTTCCCCGCCATCTCTTCGTGCCGGGGGATTACCAGAATTCCGCCTATGAAGATCGCCCCCTGCCGATCGGCGAAGGCCAGACCATCTCCCAGCCCTACATGGTGGCCATTATGACCCAATCCCTGGAGCTGAAAGGCCGGGAAAAGGTTCTGGAGATCGGCACAGGCTCGGGATACCAGGCAGCCATTCTGGCCGAATTGGCCCGGGCCGTCTACACCGTGGAAAGAATCTCCTCCCTCACCCAGAGCGCCCAGAAGGTCCTCCACGACCTGGGATACCAGAACATCTTTTTCCGTACGGGAGATGGAAGCAAAGGATGGCCGGAAGAGGCTCTTTTCGACGGGATCATGGTAACCGCCGGCGCTCCGGATATTCCGCAGACCTTCAAAGATCAACTGACCGAGGGGGGAAGACTGGTCATCCCCACGGGGCCGCGGTACACCCAGACTCTCTTCAAACTGACCCGTGAGGGGGAACAGTTCGTCGAAGAAGACGTAACCGGGTGCGTCTTCGTCCCCCTGGTGGGGGATCACGGATGGAAAGAAAATTGATCAGTCTCCAAAGGCTTTTCTCTCGCCCGCTTCGCTCGAGGCCGCAGAGAACGCAGGGAAATAAAAAAACCGTGATCATCCGCGTCCCATTAAGTTTTTTATTTGCTTAGGAAATTATAAAAGTCTCTGCGCCCGCCGGGGATGAAGAAAAAATCAACCGCAGAGTACGCAGAGATCGCAGAGCTTTTTCTTGGGAAAGACAAGAAACACAAAGCCTTTTATGGATATGGACCCCTCTTTGCCTTTCGGTCTTCCGGGGATCGAGAC